>OMQN01000028.1 GCA_900313235.1 uncultured Prevotellaceae bacterium
GGACAGTTCATCGACAAGAAGGGCGAGAATGTCCGTCCGCATGTCAGCGTGGTGATGAACCTCACCAAGCCTACTGCCGACAAACCTGCCCTGCTGACGCTGAACGAGGTGGAGACCTTCCTCCACGAGTTCGGCCACTCGCTGCACGGCATGTTTGCCAACACACGCTTCGAGTCGCTCAGCGGCACTAACGTCTGGTGGGACTTCGTCGAGCTGCCCTCGCAGTTCATGGAGAACTACAGCGTGGAGAAAGACTTCCTGCGCACCTTCGCCTTCCACTACCAGACGGGCGAACCCCTACCCGACGAACTCATCAGCCGCATCGTCAAGAGCCGCAACTTCATGGCAGCCACAGCCTGTCTGCGTCAGGTCAGCTTCGGACTGCTCGACATGGCGTACTACACCAAGAAGGATGAGTTCACCGATGACATCATCCCCTTCGAAAAGAAGGCGTGGAAGAAAGCCATCCTGGGCAAGCAGTTGCCCGACACCTGCATGACAGTACAGTTCTCGCACATCATGGCGGGCGGCTATGCGGCAGGATACTATAGCTACAAATGGGCAGAGGTGCTCGACGCAGATGCTTTCAGCGTCTTCAAGCGCAACGGCATCTTCGACCAGAAAACGGCCCAGCGCTTCCGTGACGAAGTACTCTCCAAGGGAGGTACGGAACATCCTATGGAACTCTATCGCCGCTTCCGTGGCGGTGAGCCGACGATTGACGCATTATTAAAGAGAAATGGAATCAGAAAAGCAAAGAAAGTTTGACCTCCGCTATCTGGAGATGGCTCGTATATGGGCTAAGAACTCGTACTGTACTCGCCGTCAGGTAGGTGCGCTGGTGGTCAAGAACAACATGATTATCAGCGACGGCTATAACGGTACGCCCAGCGGCTTCGAGAATGTCTGCGAGGACGACAACGGCATCACCAAGCCCTACGTGCTGCATGCTGAGGCGAATGCCATCACCAAGCTGGCTCGTTCCAGCAACAACTCTGAGGGTGCCACCATCTATATCACTGCCTCGCCCTGCATAGAGTGTGCCAAACTCATCATCCAGGCAGGCATCAAGCGCGTCGTCTATGGCGAGAAATATCGCCTCACCGACGGCATCGAACTGCTAGAGCGTGCAGGCATTGAGGTTGTCTATCTGGGAGAATAACTAAATATAGAAACAAAAATGAATAACAAGAAGAATAGCCGGTTCATGCCTCTGATGATGGCACTCAGCGTAGTCGTCGGCATCTTGATTGGCACATTCTACGCCAACCACTTTTCGGGCAATCGCCTGAGCATCATCAATAGCAGCAGCAACAAACTCAACAACCTGCTGCACATCATCGACGACCAATACGTCGACACCGTGAATGTCAACGACCTGGTAGAAAAGGCGATGCCACAGATACTGGCAGAGCTCGACCCCCACTCCGTCTATATCTCTGCCAAGGATATCCAGCAGGCTAACGACGACCTGCGCGGCTCCTTCTCGGGTGTAGGTATTGAGTTTACCATCCGCCAGGACACTCTCCGCGTACAGCAGATTATCAGCAACGGTCCTGCTGAGCGTGCCGGAGTCATTGCTGGCGACAAGATTGTCACTGTCGACGACAAACCCTTTACGGGCAAGACGCTGACCAACGAGGAAGCCATGCACCGCCTGAAGGGTCCCAAGGACACCAAGGTCAAGTTAGGTATTCTGCGCTATGGCGAGAAGAAGCTGCGCCACATCACCGTTACGCGTGGCGAGATTCCTACCAAGAGTGTGACGGCCACCTACATGCTCGACGACGAGACGGGCTATATCCGCATCAAGAACTTTGGTGAGAACACCTACCCCGAACTGCTCATCGCCCTGGCCAAGCTGTCGCAGGAGAATTTCCAGAATCTGTGTATCGACCTGCGCGGCAACACGGGAGGCTACCTGCAGTCGGCCGTACAGATTGCCAACGAGTTCCTGCCCAAGAATCGTCTCATCGTCTACACGCAGGGCCGCAAGTCTCCGCGACAGGAGTATCGCAGCGATGGTCGTGGCAGCTATCAGCAGATGCCCCTCGTCATCCTCATCGACGAGATATCGGCATCAGCTTCCGAGATTCTCGCTGGTGCCATCCAGGACAACGACCGAGGCACCATCATCGGACGCCGCTCGTTTGGTAAAGGTCTCGTACAACAGCCCATCGCCTTTGGTGACCAGAGTATGATACGCCTCACCATTGCCCGCTACTATTCGCCCTCAGGACGATGCATCCAGAAGCCCTACACCGCTGGCGAGAACAAGGATTACGAAGAGGACATCCTGGCACGCTACGAACATGGCGAGTTCTTCTCTGGCGACAGCATCAAGCACGAAGGCAAGGAGTATCACACCAAGAATGGACGCCCCGTGTATGGTGGTGGCGGCATCACTCCCGACATCTTCGTCGCCGAGGACACCACCAACGTCACCTCTTATTATAAGCAGGCTTCTATCAGCGGACAGATTATCATGTTCGCCTACAGCTATACTGACGGAAACCGCCAGAAGCTCAGCCAGATGCAGTCTATCGACGAGATGGCCGCCTACCTGAAGCACCAGAACATCGTTGACAAGTTTGCCACCTATGCCGACAACAATGGTTTGAAGCGTCGCAATCTGATGATTCAGCGTTCACACAAGCTCTTGGAACGCTATATCACGAGCCGCATCATCTATAACATCATGAAGGAAGAGGCCTGGATACAGTACCTCAACAGCGAAGACCCCGCCATCACGGAGACCATACGCGTCATGCGTGAAGGCAGGGCATTCCCACAAAACGACAAGAAACAATAACCATCAAACAACTGTTTTAATTCACCTAATAACTGTATTTTAAAATTTCAAACGTATGAAGAAAATCCTTTTAGCAGTGATGGCTATAGCTGCCATCGGTTTCACATCATGTGGTAACAAGACACAGCAGGCAGAGGCAACAGACAGCACGGAAGTTGCCATCAACCCCGAAGAAGAGGCCAATGCCGTTGTAGACAACCTGAAAGCATTCGTCGCTGCAGGCGATGCCGACCAACTGGCAGCCTGTCTCGACAAGGTAAAAGAGACAGTTAACAAGTTCGCTATCAGCGATAGCGTAGCCGCCAAGGCTTATGCCGCTGCCGTGCAGAAGTACCTGATAGAGAATGCTGAGCAGGTGAAGGCCATTGCCCAGCAGAATGCCACCACCGCCGCTGTCATCACCACCCTCATAGAGACAAAGCCTGAGAACATCGTCAATGCCTTCGTAGAGAATGCCGCCAACAAGGCAGAAGCTACCAAGGATGCTGCCGCCACTGCTGCCGAGGCTACCAAGGACGCCGCTGTTGAAGCTGTCAACCAGAAAGTTGAGAACACCAAGGCAGCTGTCAACCAGCAGGTAGAGGATGCCAAGGCTGCTGCCAACCAGAAAGCTGAGGAGACCAAGGCTGCCGCTAAGCAGAAGGCCAACGAGGCTGTTGACAATGCTGCACAGAATCTCAAGAAAGGTCTCGGCCTGTAATCCGCTGACCTCGCAAATAACACAAAAGTGCTGAGCCATCCCGCTCAGCACTTTTGTTATGCCGTTTTGCTGTCTGCAGACTGTGTCCTGTTGACTTACAGCGTCTTAATCTGGCGCTCAAACTGTTCACGGTTGCCGATGGCACCATTCTTGATACGTGCTCGGTAGTTGTAGATGGTGTTGACAGAATAGTGCAGGAACTCGGCAATCTTCGACGAGTCTTCAATACCCAGGCGGATGAGGGCGAAGATGCGGATTTCAGTAGTGAGGCGGTTGTCTTCCTTGGGCTGCACACGTACCTCAGGCTGCAACAATTCATTGAAGTCATTGACGAAGTTGGGAAAGAGGTGCAGGAAGACACTGTCGAAGTTGAAGAAGAGTTCTTCCAGCTCTTTCTCCTTCAGTTCCGTAGACTTGGAGAGAAGGAAGAGTTCTTCGAGTTCCTTATTCTTCATCTTCTTATTCACCATCTTACGATAGTTGTCGAGTTTGTCGATATACTGCGAGCAGAGGCTCATGAATCGTCCGATATACTCTTCCTTGACGCGGTTGCTTTCCGACAGCTGGGAGTTTACCGTTGACAACTGTTCGTTGACAGAAGATAGCTGAGCGTTGACTGCCGACAACTGAGCATTGACAGATGCCAGCTCATCATTGGACTCCTTCAGCGCATTACGAGCGGTAGCCAGCTGTTTGTTGCGACGATGCAAGAACAGCAGCACACCCAGGATACACAGCAAGAGGAAACTGATAACGACAAGTGCTATCCACAGCTGAGCAGTATTGCGCTCGCTCTGCGTCTTGTAGTTTTTAGCAATGGTCGCCAGCAGGGGTGCTATCTGCCAGTTGCGCTGACGGGAGCCATAGCGGTTGGCACAGTCGCTGGTGAAGCAGATATAACTGGAAGCCTTGTCAATATCGCCGTGTAGCATCAGTTCGTTGGCCAGTTCCCACATAGAGCCCTGATCCATCGCTGCATTACGGATATCTGCCAAGACAGACTCTACCAACCAGTGAATCATCTGCGTGCTGTCGCCTCGCAGCTTATACTCAATATAACGGTAGAGTGCCACCAGTGCATAAGGGTGAGACCCTGGCTCTACAGTTTTCATCCACTCATCATTGATGCGCATGGCCTCGTCGAGCTTGTTTTCTGCCTGCGCACGCTGTTCACGACGCAGGAAACACGACTCGCTGGTGGGCGGCAAGGAAGCCAGCATCAGCTGTTCGTAATGCTCAGACTTGGCATGGTAGAACTGCTTCATATTGTCGAGATGGGTGTAATAGGCCAACTCGCTATATACATTATTGTACGCCTCATAGTAGGTACCCAGAGAAAGGGTGTCGATACTTTGCACTTTTATAGAGTCGAGGATGTTTAGGGCCTCGTCATACATGCCGATATTCGAACAGCGGATAGCCAGCAGTGAACGGCAACGGACAGCCGCCGACTGGTCGTCCATACCATCTGCCAGCGAGATGCACTGACGGAGAAAATACATGGCCGAATCGCTGACAAACGACTTATAGAGTTCATAGAGGCGGTAGTTCTGAGCATATCTTCCCCTCGACGTGGTCTCCAGTGCCAAGGCATGACGTGCTTCACCTATCTTCTGCTCGTGAGCAGCAATATAGCTTTGCGAGTGGGCTATGGCATCGTCAATCTGTCGGCAATACGACGTCAGATCACTCTGGCCGAAGGCTGAAGGAGTGATAAGAGAAAAACAAGAAGCAAATAATATCAGTAGTTTCTTCATTCCAGTTAGTTTCTGCATGCAAAGATACAAAAAGTTGAGTGAAAAACAAAACAAGACACAAAAAAAGTCTGGAAAATATCACTACTTCCCAGACATTCTTTCATGGAATTACTTAATAATCAATCTTACTTTATATATCTAACTAACCAAACTATCATTTCAATTCAAAGGTACATTTGCCTGTAAGAGCATCGGAGGCTGTTCCAATGAGCGCCTCGAACTGACCAGGCTCAGCAGTCCACAGTCCGTTCACCTCGTCATAGAAGCTCAGCGCGTCGCAGCCGATGGTCAGCGTGACATCGCGGCTCTCACCTGGCTGAAGGTACACCTTCTGGAAGGCCTTGAGTTCCTTGAGAGGACGGTCTACTGAGGCTTTCTTGTCGTTGACATACAGCTGGACAGTCTCAGCACCGGCACAGAGTCCCGTATTGGTCACTTTGACAGTGAACGAAATCTTTTCGTCAGCAGTCAGCTGTTTCTTGTCAGCAACAGGTTTACCCAACTTAAAGGTAGTATAGCTCAGTCCATGACCAAAGGCGAACAGGGGAAGAATCTTCTGTTTGTCAGCCCAACGATAGCCTACATAGATGCCTTCCTTGTATTCCTCGTCGATAATCTTGTAGTCATCACGCCAAGTGCCAGGGAAAGCCTTCAAGGCATGTGCGCCACAGTCGTCGAGACGCTGATACCAGGTGTAAGGCAGCTTACCAGAAGGATTAACATCGCCAAAAAGCACATCGGCAATGGCATTACCTGCCTCAGAGCCGAGGAACCATGCCTGCAGAATAGCAGGTACCTTCTTGGCAAACGGCATAGCGACGGCATTACCACTGATGTTGACATACACCAGACGGGGATTGACAGCCAAGAGTGCCTCGATGAGTTCGCTCTGACCATAGGGCAGCTCATACTGCTTGCGGTCGTGACCCTCACAATCCTGGAAGTCACTCTTGTTCAGACCTCCGAAGAAGATGACGACATCAGCCTGCTTGGCCTTCTCGACAGCCTCAGCAGTCAACTCAGCCTGCGAACGGGTCTCACGAAGGCTGCGACCTACCGTCACGCCATCAAAGCTCTGGATGGTATCACCCACATAGCCACGAGCGTAGTCGATGGTAGAGGTCTGACGGCTGAGGGCTGATGTCAGACCATCGAGGGGCAGAATCTCGTGCTGTACTTTCAGCGACGACGAGCCACCGCCAACAGTCATCATCTTGATGGCATTCTCGCCAACCACCAGGATGCGCTGTGCTTTCGTCTTGTTCAACGGCAACAGGTTCTTCTCATTCTTCAGCAGTACGATACCTTCCTGTGCTATCTTTCTGGCTGCATCGTAGTGAGCCTCAGAACAGAGGAAGCCATAGGGCTTGTGGCGATTCATCGTGGTGCGATAGAACAGGCGCAGCACGCGACGCACCTTTTCGTCGAGTTCCTTGGTGGTGAACTTTCCTTCCTGGATGAGTTGCTTGTAGGCTACTGCCATGTGGTAACTGTCGTAGGCATTGGTACGTCCCATCTTCAGGCCATCGGTCCATGTGCCAAACTCCAGGTCAAGACCATTGGTGACAGCCTCTTCTGTGTTATGGCAGCCACCCCAGTCACTGATTACCACACCATCGAAGCCCCAGTCGCGCTTCAGTATCTTGTTCAGGAGAATATCGTTATGACAATTGTGCTGGTCTTTATAGAGGTTGTAGGCTCCCATGATGGCCCATGCCCCACCCTGCTGAACGGCAGCACGGAAGGCAGGCAGATAGATTTCATGAAGCGCACGGTCGCTGATGATGACATTCACCTGATGGCGATATTCCTCATCATTGTTCAGCGCATAGTGCTTCACACACGAAGCCACACCCTTCGACTGCAAGCCCTGCACATAGGGCACCACCATCTGCGAGGCCAGATAAGGGTCTTCGCCCATATACTCGAAGTTACGACCTCCCAGCGGTGTGCGGTTGATGTTCACGCCAGGGCCCAGAATAACACTCTTGTTACGATAGAGTGCCTCTTCGCCCAGTGACGAGCCATAGAGACTGGCCATAGCGGGATTCCACGTAGCCGCCAGACAGGTCAGTGCAGGGAATGCCACACACGAGTCGTTGGTCTGACCAGCTTGCACCCACTCGTCCCACAGCACGTCAGGGCGTACACCATGAGGACCGTCGTCAGTCCACAGGTCGGGGAATCCGAGACGCTTCACACCAGGACTGGAGAACTTCGACTGCGCATGGATCACGGCAATCTTCTCGTCGAGTGTCATCCGACTGAGTGCATCGTCGATACGCTGCTCCACAGGTACCGTCTCATCGAGGTACTTGGGCAGTTGCTGAGCCTGTGCGCTGGCAGTGACCATCAGTGTTATGATTATACTTTGAACTTTCAGCATTAAAAACAATGAATTATTTATTCTTTAATTCTTCTGGAACACACGTACATAGTCTACCTCCATCGTGGTGGGAAGTGCCGACTCGTCAACACCCTGGGAACCACCCCAGTCGCCACCCCATGCGAGGTTGAAGATGACGTAGAAAGGATCGTCATAAGGCCAGTCGTCACGGCCCTTGCCCGTATTGTCGTAAGAGAGCTGTACCTGACCATCCACATAGGTGGTAATGTTGTCGGCAGTCCACAGGATGGCATAGGTATGGAATTCATCCTCTGCACCCTCGCACAGCATCTCGTGGGTCACCTGAGTACCCTGGGTATGAACGTGGGCATTGGCATGCAGGCTCGACGACACATAGTTGGGATGATAGCCCACCTCTTCCATGATATCTATCTCACCATCGGCAGGCCATGAGCGGAAGTTGACAGGCATCATCCAGAAGGCAGGCCATGTGCCCTTACCCTTTGGCAGTTTGATGCTGGCCTCAATATAGCCATACGTCCAACCCTCACGGACCTTGGCATAGACACGACCTGAATAGACCTTGCCGTCCTCCTTCAAGGCAGTGATGCGCAGCTTACCGTTGCGTACCTCCGTCACCTTTGCGCCCTGGGGAGTCGTGTGGTTGACATAGTTCTGCAACTCGTGGTTCACCCAACCGCTATTCTGCACCTCATGGGTCCAGTCGGAGGCATTCAACTCAGAACCGCTGTTAAACTCATCGTGCCAGACGAGCTTATATCCTTCGGGAGCATTAGAGTCGATCGATGCTTCTTGAGAGACAGCGATGCTCTTACGGCTGTTGCCAGACATGATGACGACAGCACCAGTACGCTCATAAGAAGTAGGATTGTCTTCCACCGTAATGGTGACAGTACCACTGGAGCTGTTGGTATTCTCGTAGTCTACCTTGATGAAGTTGTCCGTAGCATAGGCACCCCACTCTTTGGCTGTTGTGGTGACATTGACGGTAACAGTGCCACCATCTTCTGGCACAGCGAATGTCTCTTGCGAGATGGTGATGGCGGCATCAGGAGCCGCCCCACCATCATAGTAACTGTATTTGTCGCTCTCAGCACATCCCATCAGGGCTACAACAAATGAGAGCATCAGTGTATTTAACATATTCTTTTTCATAGTTAAAATTGTTCTATTCTGCTTTTTCAAAAATGATATCACTAATAACGATGTTGGTTCCGATAGGTGAACCTCCGAAGTCAAAGAACAACGACAAAGCATGAGCATCGTTCTTGGGCAGTGTAACACCCTTCATCGTATAGACGAAAGGCTCGTCAGCTTTCACATCGTGACGATCGGCAAAGTAGAAGTTATCGTCGTGCTTGGTACCACTGGCCTCATCTGTCTGCGTCAGCTTGATGGTAATGCCATTGCAATCCTCATCAGCCAGGATGGTGCACTGGAAGTTATAGGCATCGTTCTGCGCTGTAGCCAACTTGGTATTAATGGGGAATTGTCCCTGCCACTGGCTGCCGCCCATACCCTCAGGAATGGTCAGGCTCCATTTGTTGCCTTTGTGTTCCCATACAGGATCGCCAATCTGTGACCAGCCGTCGTTGGCAAACCACGGGGTAACACAGACAAAGTCCTGACCTTCGTCGACACCCTTCCACAGGTTGTTAGCATCGTCATAAGAGAGTTCTACAGACTCCTCAAAGTATATCTTGCTAATCTTGATATTCGTGCCAATGGGTGAACCGCCGAAGTCGAAGAACAACGACAGGGCATGAGCATCGTTCTTAGGCAGAGTAACAGCTTTGGCTTTGAAGACAAATGGTACATCAGCCTTTACATCGTGGCGATCAGCGAAGAAGAAGTTGTCGTCGTGCTTGGTACCATCGGCCTCATCTGTTTCAGTCAGCTTAATAGTTACACCATTACAATCCTGATCAGCCTCCAATACAAGGTAGACGTTGTACTTCTTATTCTTGCTTGCTGTCAGTGAGGTGTTGATGGGGAACTGGCCCTGCCACTGGCTGCCACCCATACCTTCAGGAATGGTCAGCGTCCACTCGCCATTTGCGTGTTTCCATTCGGGGTCACCAATCTGTGACCAACCATCGTTGGCAAACCACGGGGTGACGCTGATGAATGCGCTACCGTTCTCTACCGCATTCCAAAGGTTGGCAGAAGAAGTAGCATCCCAGTCAATAGTGGGCTGGTCGGGATCGTCGCCACCTTCTGTTGGAGGTACGGTGCCGTCATCGTCAGCATGGTTCTTCAGTACGATACCCGAGACATTGACGGTAGTATTAGCCTGACAACCACCGAAGTCGAGTACCAGCATCACCTTATTCATATCGATACCAGGCATGTCGCTCTTCCAGAAGATATAGTCCTGACCAGCCTTCAGGTCGATACGGTCAGTGAAATAGAACACGCCATCGTCGCCATCGAGCACCAGTTTCACAGTAGCACCGTTCAAGTCCTTGTCGCTGTTGAAGACAGCAGAGAAGTCGTAGTTGTTGGCAGCACTGGTAGTAAGGTCAGTATGGAACTTCACCTGAGCCTGCCACTGGTCGGTAGTAGCCTCGGGCAGTGTGATGGTATAGTCGTTGCCACCATCCACAAAGCCTGGATCGGCAATCTGTGACCAACCTGGAGCATACCAGAACTCCATCGTCGGCGTGACACCCTTCCACATATTGAACTGGCTGTTGGGGTCAAAGCCTTCCCATTCTTTTTCACCCTCCTTGCTGGTCAGTATAAAGCGCCAGGCAATAGAGCGGTCGGGCTCATCGTAGACAAGCACTAACTTGCTTGAAGTCAGCTGTTCTACACGGAACAGAGGGTCAGCATACTGAGCATTGCTGGAGATATAGGGGAACAGCGTGTTGGCAGACAAACGGATATAGCGCTGCTTGCTGGTATTACCCTCCTTGTCAGTCCAATCCAGTTCTTCGAAGCTCCACGTAGCTGTCTGGTCACCCAGTGCGACGTCGACATCCTCAGAAGCATCGCCACCCCATTGGGTTTTTTTGTTGACATAGGTCATGCCATCAGCACCAGCACTGTAGGAATAGTTGCCACCTTTAAGGTTTTCAGCAGTGAAGGTGATGCGGTCGTCATAGACACCGAAGGCCTTCTTGTCGTCGGGCTGAGCAGCCCACCAGCCAGAAGCATCTGTACCAGCTTCGCCGCAACCCATGTGACCTATTTCCTTATTAGCTATGCGCCACTCCTTTCCTGTTATCAGGCGGAAATCTTTCGAGTAGTCAATCTTCGTCTCGTTGAAGGTATAGGTTTTCTTCACGCCACCCTGGCTGAAGCCGTTGCGGTTGCCCAGTTTCAGCTCAACAGTATGTGTGCCGGCCTCTGAGTTCTTGTAACCCACCTCGGGGAGCGTAGAATAAGTCGTACCATCAAGAATCCATACAGGATATGTACCAGCTTTTGCCGTGTACGAAGCCACCATCTGGTTGGTTTCCTGGTCAACAGTGATTTGGAAGTCCACACCATCAACTGTTGGTCTGCCGTTAGGGTCAGCACCGTCGAAGCTGTCGGGAGAACAGGCCGTCATGGCTGCGGCAATGCCACAGCACATGAAACCTGCGCGTAATAATTGATATATCTTGTTCATAATATTCTGTTTTTTCATTACAATTGATTAATAGTCATTCGGTTTCAGCGAAGGATCCTTGTCCAGCTCGTCCTGAGCCAATGGAATATGCTTCTTGTTAGGAGTCCATGAGTTGGTGCGATAGCCATAGGTATCGGGCACGAGGACGGTGCTGGCCTTCTGTGTGGCACCGCTGATGCCTTCAGCACGTACCAGGTCAAAGTAGCGCTTGCCCTCACCGCAGAACTCCAAATGGCGCTCTGTGAAGATGTCGTCAATGGTCACACCGTTCAGTGCAGCAAGACCTGCACGGGCACGTACCTCGTTCACATAGCCTGCAGCTTCCGTAGCACTGCCATTGGTGCGCAACAGCAACTCAGCAGCATTCAGCAGGGTCTCTGCATAGCGGTAGATGCGCTTGTTGTTGTTATAGTTCAGGTTCTTCGAGGTTGGACAGTCTTTGTTGTTCTCTGACTGTGGACGATACTTACCGTGCCAGATGTGGGTGTCCTGATAGCGCTCGGTGTAGCTGTAGCCACGAACATCCCAGCAGGTAGCCTCACGACGCAGGTCGCCTTCAGCATACATATTGTAGGTCTCGACCTTCATAGGCAGGAAGCCCCAACCGTCGTTGCCGCCGTCCCAGCCTTCACCGCCGCCCCAACCATTGGGTGAGCAGAGTGTGGGGAATACCGTACCACCGGCATTGAGGGCTGCTGCGCCCCAGTCGCGCTGGGCCTGGTCGTCGTTATAGTTAATCTCGAAGATGCTCTCCTGACACCACTCGCCACTCTCCTTCCAGAGGTCTGAGAAGCTCGGATTCAGGCTGTAGTCGGGATCATTGATAATCTCCTTCATGAAGCCTAAGGCTTTCTGCAGACGGCTCTCATCATTCTGATACATCACCATCTCGGCATAGAGCATATAGGCAAAGGCCTGGCTGACACGACCAGCCTCAGCATTTGTCCAACGCATGGGCAGCACGTTAGAGGCAATGATATCCTCCAGCTCTGGCAACAGCTTGTTATAGATCTCGTCGGCTGTCAACTGCGGTGCGGTATAAGGCAGCGAGAGGTTCTCCAGATAGAAGGGCACATTGCCATAGTAGTGCCACAGGATATTATAATAGTACACGCGAAGCAGACGAGCCTGCATCTCCATCTTGTTGATGAAGTCGGAAGAGATTTTTCCTCTATTCCAACCAGCATACTTGATAGCATCGTTACAACGCTTGACACCACTGTAGAAGTCGCCCCACAGGGTTGCCAGCGTATTGTTGCCGTCGCCTTCAAAGTTAAACAGGCGGTGCCAGTGCTGGTTGTCCTGATTGTTGGAGCCACCTACCCAGAAGTCGTCACCCATAATCTCACCGTCTACGGTAAGGTCGTTATAGGCGGTATTATCCCAGTCGGGCCAGTGCAGAGGCGCATAGGCAGAGGTCAGTGCCTCGTTGAGCGTCTCTTCGTTTGTATAGTATTCTTCCAGAGGTTCACCTGTCGGGTTCTTCACCTCCAAGAAATCGTCGCTGCAGGAAGCCAGTGCGAAGGCAACAGCGCAGAAACCTGCTATGATTGAATTATGCTTATTCATATTGTAATTCCTTTATATTATTAGAGTGAAACGTTGAAACCGACAGTCCATGTGCGAGCCTGCGGATAAACACCATAGTCAACACCGAGAGAAGTTGAACCAGAACCGATTTCTGGGTCGAAGCCCCAGTACTTGGTCCATGTAATCAGGTTCTCTGCGCGTACATAAAAACGCAGACGGCTGATGTTAATCTTCTGAGTGAGGTTGCGGGGCAACGTGTAGCCCAGCGTGATATTCTTCAGACGCAGGTAGCTGCCGTCCTGAATATACATGTCACTGCAAACCCAGTTTTCTGACTTACCCAGTGTAGGAACGGTGTTCGAAGTACCCTCACCCGTCCAGCGCTGGAGCACCCAAGTAGGATAGTTTCCTGATGCCACATCCTGACGGTAGGTAGCATCGAAGACGTCGGCACCAGTGACACCCTGGAAGAATACGCTCAGGTCGAAGCCCTTCCATGCTGCATCAAAGTTCAGACCGAATGTCCAGTCGGGCACACCGTTACCGATGTTGGTACGGTCGTCTGAAGTAATCTTGCTATCACCATTCACGTCGACGAAACGGAAGTCACCAGGTGCAGAAGTCGTGCCATACTGTGCATTGTAAGCATCAGCCTCAGCCTTGTTCTGCAGGATACCATTGGTCTTGTAGCCATAGAAGAAGGGGAAAGGCTGTCCGTTCTCAGCACGTGTACCACCGTCATTGAATTGGCTGATGCCGAAATTCAGGAAGCCTGTGTCGTTACCCAGGTTCTTCAATTCGTTCTTCAGATAAGAGGCATTACCCTTAATGGCAAACTGTGCGTCAGAAATATTCCACTTGTAGCCGAGCTCAAACTCAATACCCTTGTTCTCCATGTCACCGACGTTAGCCAGAGGACGAGCCTCACCAACGTAGCTGGGAATAGGCATCTCGATAATCATACCATTGGTCTTCTTGACAAAGTAGTCAACAGAGAATGTCAGCTTGTTGTTGAAGAAGCCGAGGTCAAGACCGATGTTGGTCTGCTCACTCTCCTCCCACTTCAGGTCTTCATTAGCCAAACGGTTCGCTTTGGAGCCATAGATCATCGAAGCGGGCTGTCCGAAATAGTAGTTGCTGCTGGCACCTGACGTGGTCAGCGTGGTATAGGCGAAGTCGCCGATATTATCGTTACCGTTCTTACCCCAGCTGAAGCGTACCTTCAAGTTGTTCAGCCAGTTGTTGGTGCTCTTCATGAAGTTCTCGTTCATCACGTTCCATCCCAGAGAGAATGAGGGGAAGGTGCCATACTTATTGTTGGCACCAAAGCGGCTTGAACCGTCACGACGGATGGTGAACTGTGCCATATAGCGCTCGTCATAGTTGTAGCTGAGACGGGCAAAGAGAGATGACAGGTGGTGCTCCACATAAGGACCACCCCAGGCACCTACCAGACTCTTGGCACCGGTAATCTTGCCATCAGCATCCGTTGAGAGTTCCAGGTCACCGCCAGTGGTATAGTTGAGGCTGGGCTTGCTGGTATTGACGAGGTTCCAGTGAGAACCACCGAGTTCAGTACCCTTTGTCTTCAAGGCACTCTGACCCAGCACAACACCGATGGTGTGCTTACCGAAAATCTTGTCGTAGGTCAGCGTATTCTCTATCTGCCATGAATTGTTGTCACCCTTGTAAGAGGTTGCTGAGGTATGGTCAGAATTATTGTTGCCTGAGAGGTAGAATTTCTCCAAAGTAGCAGCGTCGTAGCCCCAGAAAGAGAGCTCAGCACTATAAGAGAAGTGATACTTCAGCTCATCCCACAGCTGCAGGTCGATAGAGAACTTCGGCATGAACTTATGACTCCAGTTCTTCGAGGGATTACGCTGCATCATTGCAATGGGGTTGTTCTGCTCCTGATAGCTGCCAATAAAGCCAGGAATCGTATAAGGATTACCGAAACGGTCACGATAGAGGTCGTAAGCGTTGTATCTATCAATCATGTCCTGACCCTTCTGACCCTTCAGTGTGACGGGCAGCGTAGGAGCCAGGTAGAGGGCTGAGCCAAGGGGCGAACCCCATGTAGAGTTGGCATCGATACCCGTATTGTGCACGCGCATATAAGAAATGTTAGCGCTGACATCCAACTTGTTCAGGAAGCTACGCTCCTTGCTGGCATCGAAGAGGTTGAACTGATTGTTCGAACGAATGGTCAGACGGTCATAGTTTGACTGGCCATAGTTACCACCAACGATACCTTCCTGTGAGATATAACCCAGCGAGAGGTAGTAGTTGACTTTCTCTGACGCACCGCTGATGCTCAAGTCGTGCTGCTGGATGGGGGCATTGTCGTTGAACAGCAGGTCCTGCCAGTTGGTACCAAAGCCCTTGATGGCCTCACCATTGGCATCGACGAGGTTGTAGGGATCATTGTAGAGCGGTGCCATACCGTTCTGCACGTAACGCTCGTTCTGCAGGATGGCATAGTCGGTAGCTCCTGTCACGTCGCGCTTCTTCCATGCGCTCTGCCAACCATAAGAAAAGTTGTAGTTGATAGAGGCCTTGCCCAACTTACCCTTCTTGGTAGTCACGAGGATGACACCATTGGCAGCACGGGCACCATAGATAGCTCCTGAGGCAGCATCTTTCAGTACCTCGATACTCTCGATGTCGCCAGGATTCACACTCTCCATACCATTCTGGTCGGTGGGCATGCCGTCAATGATATACAGAGGCTCTGAGTTGTTGATGGTACCGATACCGCGGATGCGAATCATCGACTTAGAACCTGGCTGACCAGACGAAGAAGTAACGTTGACACCTGCGGCCAGACCTTTCAGGGCATCCTCGGCACGCAGACGGGTCTTACCCTCCAGGTCTTCGGCGCTCACCTTGGCAATAGAGGCGGTGACGACACTCTTCTTCTGAACACCATAACCAATGACAACGACGTCCTGCAGTGTCTGAGTGTCTTCCTTAATGGTCACCTTCATATCGTTGGCGGCTTTCACCTCCTGGGTGACGTAGCCTACGTAACTGATAATAATAGGTGTACCAGCACTTACCTTAATAGTAAACTTACCATCATAGTCGGTGATGGTTCCGTTTTGGGGTTTACCCTTCTCGACGACGGAAGCTCCGATGACGGGCTCTCCCTGATCGTCTGTCACAGTACCCGAGATACTCTGGGCGTAGGATGCCATAGACACGAAAAGTGCCAACAACATCATCACAAACCTGCTTTTCTTCATACTTTGTTTTTAATTAGTGTGTTATTGTTATGAGTTAGTGTGTACCCAAAATTGGTTTCGTGCTGCAAAATTATTAAAAAAAGGTACTACTTTCTGGCGATGGGTCGAGAAAGTGGACAAATATAGACCTTCAAAAACGTAAGCAACTAATTTACACCTATTTACATTTTCCTCAAACTACAAAAAAGTGGACGATATATAGAGGTGTAAATCAGACAACAAAGGAATTTTCCACCTCTTTTACGGAGAAAAAAGCTACTAGCAGAAACGTATGTCGGTAATCACTTGACTACCGACATACGAGTTCAACTTGTTAATCAGCTCCTGACGACACATCGACAGTTCGGCACGCAGGGCAGGACTGGACAGACGTACGTAGAGCGTCTGATTATAGATATAGGTATTCAGCGTGTAGCGCTCAGCCACAGGACCAGCAATCTGGGGCCATGCCTCTACCAGCCGTTTCTGCAGCAGCGGCATTTCCAACCCTTGCTCACGCAGGTTGCGGAGTATCAGGTCCTTGACTGATTGTACGTCGCGTCTGAACATCGGGGGTATTACTTCTTCATGTCGAAGCCCAGGCGTACACCATCGTAGTTCTTCGACAGTTCGCCAACCTTCTGGGCAGTGTCATTTCCACTCATCGATGCCAGCACCTGCAGCACAGTGAGCAGCTTCTTCGACTCAAAGAGCAGTGAGATGCCGCCATACTCGCGCTTGGCATAGCAGTTGATGCTGAGCAGCAAGGTCTTCATAGTTACCTTGGCTGTGGCCTCGTCGAGCGTCCATGTGCCACTGAACTGCTTGCCAGCGATAGATGCAGTAAACGTGCCATCCTCACGGAATGTGGTGTAGGTATTCTGAGCATTCAGTCCCACCTTCTGGAAGTAGGGTGCCAGCTCCTGCTCAATCTTTGTCGCTGCCACTTCACCACCAGCCTTTGCCAACAGGTTCTCGCTGGTGAAGGCACATCCCGGACTATCATAGTGCCAGCTGCCTACCATTCCCTGCTTGGTAACCTTGTCAAGACCAATAACGCTGCTGAAAGCGTTAGCCAGCGTGCCACCGCTTGCCACAGTCTGCAACAGGGTTCCTGCACCACAAGAAGTCACTACTACCCCTGCTGTTACCATCAGCACCAGGGCCGTCATTGTTGTTACAATTTTCTTCATAATTTTTACATTTAAATATAATGTTTAACTCTCAACTCATTTTTTCTGAACACTTCACCTCTCCCTGACTAACATGGAAAATCTTGTAGTCGAGCGACGTCGTACTGAGTATCTGGTCCAGGTGGTCGCGATTGGTATCAGTGATGAATATCTGTCCGAAATTGTCGTTGGACACCAGCCTGACAATCTGTTCCACACGCTGAGCGTCCAGTTTGTCGAAGATGTCGTCGAGCAGCAGCAGAGGTGTCGTCTTCGCGCCCGTCCGCTTCAGGAAGTCAAACTGTGCCAGTTTCAGGGCAATGACGTACGTCTTGTTCTGTCCCTGCGAACCCTCGCGTTTCATCAGGTGCCCGTCGAGTGTAAACTCCAAGTCGTCACGATGCACGCCATGCAGCGAGTAGCCCACCGCCATGTCCTTATGGCGATCGCGCTGGATGACCTCCAACAGCGGACCACGCTGGCAGTGCGACACATAGGTCAGCCCCACCCGCTCCTGTCCGCCAGAGATGTGCTGGTAGTACTCCTGGAACAGCGGTATCAACTCGTCGACAAAGGCTCGGCGCTTCTCATACAACGTCTCGCCAGCCTCCGCCATCTGTTCTTCCCATAGCTGCATGAGCAACGGGTCGGGCGCAGGGTCTTCCATCTTCAATAGGATGTTACGTTGCTGCAGGGCATTGTTATAGCGGCTCAGCGCATCGATATACGAACGGTCGTACTGCGCTATCACCATGTCCATCAGTTTTCTGCGCTCCTCGCTGCCCCCTTCAATGAGCATGGCATCAGCAGGTGCCACCACCACCAGCGGTATCAGTCCGATGTGCTCCGACAGTCGCTTATACTCCTTCTTGTTGCGCTTGAAGTGTTTCTTCTGTCCTCGCTTCATACCCACAGAGATTGTCAGCTGTTCGCTATTAGCCATTGGTTCTTGGCTTTCTGCGCCTACAGCCTGATACTGTCCTTCTATCATACAGAAAGGTTCCTCATGGCGTATCACCTGCGAGTCGATGGGATTCGACGCTGACCTGCAGAACGACAGATAGTACACTGCATCAAGCACATTGGTCTTGCCCATGCCATTGCTGCCAATGAAACAGTTCATCTTGGGAGACAGCTCCAATTGGGCCTCGCCAATGTTCTTGTAGTTCAGTATCGACAATCTCTTAAGTATCATTTCGACTGCAAAAATACTGCTTTTTGAGGAGAACACAAAAGGAAAACTCATTTTTCTTGGTTTTTCTGAGATCTGCACCATATGCGAGAGACAAAAAGAACAGCTAAGCCACGCATGGCTTAGCTGTTCCCAGCGCTGTATCAGCGTAAGACGACAACGGCATTAACTAGTAAACGCCGTGTGTGAGGGGAAAATCTTGCAAAACATGTAACCTATTAACCTAACCACTTGAACCTCCGATAAACAAATGGCCCACAGCATGTTAATACTTTCTCAAACTATTAACATGCATTTAACACCGATTGAAGATGGCAAGTTTTGTTAAAAAAGGTATTTGTCAGACTATATTTATGGTTTTCTTATTGCTTTTTGAGAAGAAAGTAGTACCTTTGCGTAACAAAAAAAGAAACGAATGGGCTATATCATCATCTTGATTGTAAGCATCGTGGTAGTGGCCGTCATGGGCTACTACATCATGAGGCTGACCACAGAGCGCGACGTACTGAAGAGTAACTCCGAAAACTACCTGCACCAGTTGGACACGCAGAAGACGGAGTCGCAGAAGCAGTTGGACACGCAGAAGGTGGAGGCAGCGAAGCAGCTGGACATGCAGAAGACGGCTTACGACCAACAGGTGGACGCCCTGAAAGTATCGTTTGAGAAGCAGTTGCAGCTGACCAAGGAGGCTCACGAACGCGAGATTGCTGCCATGAAGCAGATGAACGAGGAGCAGGTGAAGAGTCAGCTGGACTTGATACGTGAGCAAATGCAGACGACCTCTGAGAAGGTGCTGAAGATGCGCCAGGAGGAGCTGGGTGCACAGAACAAAGAACAGGTGTCGAAGATTATAGACCCTCTGCAGAAGAGTCTGAAGGACATGCAGGAAGCCCTCGACAAGACCAAGGAGCAACAGACGGAGGCGCTGACACGACTGGACGAGAGCATCAAGATCAACATGCAGAAAAGTCAGGCCATCGGTGAGACTGCCGACAGGCTGACACGTGCGCTGACGGGCGAGGTCAAGGTACAGGGCAACTTCGGCGAGCTGAAGCTGAAGCAGTTGCTGGAAGACCTGGAACTGAAGGAGGGCGAACAGTTTGACACCCAGGAGACGCTGCGCGACAAGGGTGGCAAGGGACTGAAGGGCGATGACGGCAAGGGACTGATTCCTGACTTCATCCTGCATTTCCCCAACAACCGCCACGTGGTGGTGGACTCGAAGATGTCGCTGACAGACTATGAGCGCTACATGAATGCTGAAGACGGCACACCAGAGAAGAGCATCTATCTGAAAGCCCACATAGACAGCGTCAGAGCACAGGTGAAGCGTCTGGCCAGAAAGGAGTACACCAAATACCTGCCCGAGGGCTACAACCGTCTGAACTTTGCCATCATGTATGTACCCATCGAGGGGGCACTGAACCTGGCACTGCTCAACGACGCCTCTCTGTGGCGCGAGGCCTACGACGAGGGCGTCATGATACTGGGACCGCAGACCATGTATATGAATCTGCGCGTGCTGGAGATGATGTGGACACAGGTGCGCCAGCTGAAGAACCAGCAGGCCATGATGGATGCCGCCAACACGGTGATTGACCGCGTACAGGACTTCGGCATACGCTTCATGGACGTGGAGAGCAGCATGAACGACACGCTGAAAAAGATGGCGAAGTTGAAGATTACAACGGCAGAGAGTGGTGCCAGCATCATCACGGCCGCCAAGAACCTGCTGAAGGCGGGGGCCCGTGAGAACAAGAAAAAGAAGGCGCTGGAGGAGATGGACGACTCGATGTTCATCGAAAACGAAAACGATAACCAAAACGAAAACAGTAACGAAAACGAAAACACTAACAATTAATTAATACAAACCAAGCTACCCTATGAAACAGAAGATGAAACTGTTGTTAGCGCTGTGCCTATCGACAATGATGGCACATGCCGAGCAAGTGGTCCTACAGACCAAGAACACCACCATGGTGCTGAACGTAGAGAACGGCAAGCAGCCGCAGTACGTGTATTACGGAACGAAGCTGAGCAGCTACGACCTGCAGCACCTGCAAATGCCCACCAACGGACGCATGGATGCCTACCCCGTCTACGGACTGAACACGCCTGCAGAGGCTGCGCTGGCCATGAAGCATGCCGATGGTAACATGTCGACAGCCGTCTACGTCACTGCCTGTGACCAGCAGGGCGACGAGACCCGTATCACCATGAAAGACCCCGTGTATCCGACCACCATCACCTTATATTATAAGGTATATGGCGACGAAGACATGATAGAGACGTGGGCAGAGATACAGAACGGTGAGTCGAAGCCCGTCACACTGACCCAGTTTGCCTCCATCTGTCTGCCCATCCGCCGTGGCAACGTGTGGATGTCACATTTCTACGGCTCGTGGGCTAACGAGGCACGGCTCGTAGAAGAGCCCGTGCTGCCAGGAGAGAAGGTGATTAAGAACAAGGACGGCACGCGCAACTCGCACACCGACCACGCCGAGGTGATGTTCTCGCTGGACGGCAAAGGACAGGAGAACAAGGGCGACGTCATTGGCGCTGCACTCTGCTACAGCGGCAACTTCCAGTTGAAGATTGACACTGACGACACCGAATACCACTATTTCTTTGCCGGCATCAACCCTGACAACTCGGAATACCACCTGAAGAAGGGCGAGACATTCACAACGCCTAAGGTGGCGCTGAGCTTCTCGAAGTGCGGACTGTCGGGCGTATCGCGCAACTTCCACAAGTGGGGACGCAAATACATGCTGGCACACGGCAACAAGGAGCGTAAGATACTGCTGAACTCATGGGAAGGTGTCTACTTCGACATCAACCAGCAGGGCATGGACCAGATGATGGGCGACATCGCCTCGATGGGCGGCGAACTCTTCGTGATGGACGACGGCTGGTTTGGCGACAAGTATCCGCGCAAGACGGACAACTGTGCACTGGGCGACTGGGTGGTCGACAAGACCAAACTGCCCGAGGGCATCGAGGGTCTGCTGCGCGACGCCAAGAAACACGGCATCAAGTTTGGCATCTGGATAGAACCCGAGATGACCAACAGCGTCAG
>OMQN01000057.1 GCA_900313235.1 uncultured Prevotellaceae bacterium
ATGTCCATAGTAAGGACTGACATCAATAAAGTTGATGCCGCCCTCGATGGCTGCCTCGACGGCCTCGCAGCTCTCCTTCAGATTGGTGTCACGAAAGACGCTGCCCAGCGACGAGGCACCAAAGCTCAAATGGGAAATCTGCATTCCCGTCTTGCCTAATTCTGTATACCGCATTTTAAGAAAAGTTGTTATGGTTAGAGAAAAACTTCTTGTCAGTTAGTTAGATGACTGCAAAGGTATACAAAAAACGGGAAACAGCAAAACTATTTCCCGTTTTTCTATAACGAAATCTCTGGCGTTTACCAGATGCGGACACGCTCAGAGGGCTGGCGGTAGAGTTTGCCAGAGGTGATGTTGAAGGTGTTATACCAGGCATCGCAGTTGGAGACGATGCCGTTGACACGCTCCTTGTTCATGGAGTGGACATCAGGACCATTCTGTCTGTCAATGCCAAAGACGTTATAGTCGATATGTAGCGCTTCAGCTGGAGCTGTTTCTGTTCGCCCTTGAATCCGTTCTTGTCGAGATAGTTGTTATAGCACTGGTAAGCCAGTTCCATACCTCCCAAGTCGGCAATATCCTCAGGGATGGTCTTCTCTCCGTTAGCCTTCAGACCAGGAGTTTCAGGCAGCAGGTCAAACGAGCTATACCATGCAATGAGTTGCTTGGCACGGCGGTCGAACTCTTCAGAGTCTGCCTGGGTAGCCCACAAGGCATTGGGGTCGCCATTCTTGTCGAACTTAGAACCGTCGGTGTCGAAGCCATGAGTTATCTCGTGACCGAAGGTGTTGTAGGTCTCATAGTTGATGGCGCTGTTCTGCGAGGCGTCGTACCAAGGACTTGTGATAAAGAACGGCAAGAGGTTGATGCTGTTATAGTTGGGCTGATAGAAAGCATTCGGTTCACCCAGCGTCGTGTCGCTATTGTCCATCAGCATGGCATGCAGACTATACTGCTTGGTGGGCTTGCCGTTCAGAATCTTGTAAGCATTAAGACGCGTCTTACGGATGGAGTACAAATCCTCCAGTGCGTTGGTGCAGCCCTCGATGTTGTTCAGTGCCTCAGAAATCCACTTGTCAGGGCGACCTACGTTGATAGCCATGTTGTTCAGCTTCTCAAGGGCATTCTTCTTAGAACCTTCGCTGAGCCACGTATTGTTCTTGATACGCTCGGTAAAGACATCCATGATTTCCTGGACAGCCTGTTCGCCATGAAGGATGTCGTCAGCACTCACCAGTTTGTCGCCGACCTCCTTGGAGATATCGTAGCTAAAATAGTACTTGTCCATGTATGGCTCGATGGACGTCTTGCTCACCTCCTTAGCATCCTTGGCAAGCTCCTTGTTGACGGCAGCCATGGCACCCGTAGAGATAAATGTGGTATCGGCGCGGAAATAGCTCTTAGCCAGATTTTTAAAGTCCTCGACATCCATATCCTGCATTGTCTTTAGCACCTTGTTGTACTCAGTAGCATTGTCAGACTTCGGGTCAGAACCTATCTGGGTAAAGTAGTCACTGACGGTATAGACCTCTTCAGGGTTGAATCCCAGTTCCTTCAGGTAGGTGACGAGAAGAGGCCACTCAGTCTCGCTAACAGAACGCGTGGCATTGGAAACGGGTTGCAGACTGCTGACAAAGGCAGCATCGTAGGTGGGACTACGACGAGCATGATGTGCATCTGCACCACCGCCATCAGAGTCACCGTGGCCACCGAAACTTATACCGCTCATATATTCTATTTCATCACCATAGGCATAAAAACGTATATTTCCTCCCTTGGAGAAGGGTACCAGACGAATCATCATGAAGGCACCAGCCTTAGCAAGTCTGGCAGCAGCCTTCCATGCTTCTTCCTTTGTGGTAGCAGCATCGAGACCACTATTCAGAAGCACCTTGTCATAGAGCTGCTGGGCCTGTGCCGCTGTCTGGTCTCTCTTTTCATAGTCTGCCAGGAATTTCACTTTCACAGGCACTTTCAAGTCCTCAACCTTCTTACT
Organism: uncultured Prevotellaceae bacterium; assembly: GCA_900313235.1. Taxonomy (GTDB): domain Bacteria; phylum Bacteroidota; class Bacteroidia; order Bacteroidales; family Bacteroidaceae; genus Prevotella. The sequence continues at coordinate 1,997 of OMQN01000057.1, forward strand.
GAAGGCCATAGCCAGGTCGTTGGTATAGCCTGTTATCTCGTACTGAGGAAGGAGTGATGCACTTACGCTGGTATTTTTCCAGTACGTTCCGTTGCAATACATAAAGAAGTCGTCGCCAGGATTGACGCTTGTGTCCATATACTGGCTAAGGTCTTTCCATGTGCCGTTATCTACAGCAGAAGGACCGTCTGGCTCAGGACGATTGGCAGCGACATCGTCATCATCTGTACAACTGGAAAGTGTAAGGCCACAGAAAAGGATGGTGACCAACATCCACAAATTCACTTTTTTCATTTTATTCTATATTTAATATCATAATTGGTTTAATCTAATCCGAAGAGGACGCGCAGTCCTCCGTCAACTCCCGAGAAACCCATAAAGGCCAGCGACAGCAGTCCTGCCGACAGCATGACGATAGCCATGCCGCGCATACCCTTGGGGATGGTGCAGAGCTCCAGCTGTTCGCGCATGCCGGCGAAGACGGTCAGTGCCAGTCCGAAGCCGATGGCTGTAGAGAAGGCATAGACGACCGACTGCAGCAGGTTGAAGTCTTTCTGGATAACCAGGATGGCGACACCCAGCACGGCACAGTTGGTGGTAATCAGTGGCAGGAAGATGCCCAGTGCCTGATAGAGTGCCGGCGACACCTTCTTCAGGATGATCTCGACCATCTGCACCAGCGAGGCAATGACGAGGATGAAGGCGATGGTCTGCAGATACTGCAGTCCGAAGGCGTCGAGGACATACTTCTGTACGCACCATGTCACGATGGTAGCCAATGTGAGTACAAAAGCTACTGCTGCCGACATGCCCAGCGAGGTAGAGACCTTCTTCGAGACACCCAGGAAGGGACAGATGCCAAGAAACTGCGACAGAATGATATTGTTGACGAATATCGCGCTAATGAAAATCAAAATATACTCCATATTCTTTTCTTTTTAAAACCACGAATTTCACGAATCTCACGAATTACGCAGCTTGTTAACGATTGCGATGAGGAATCCCAGCATGATGAATGCACCCGGAGGCAGCACGAAGAGCAGGATGTTGTACGTCTCGGGCAACAGGGTGAAACCAAAGATGGAACCTGCGCCCAACAGTTCACGACAGATGCCCAACAGGGTGAGTCCTAACGTAAAACCTAATCCGATGCCGATGCCGTCGAACAGCGATGCGATGGGCGTGTTCTTGGCAGCGAAAGCCTCAGCACGTCCCAGGATGATGCAGTTGACGACAATCAGTGGAATAAATAGTCCAAGGGCAGCATCGATGTCAGGCAGGAAGGCCTTGATAACCAGCTGCAGGATGGTGACGAAGGCAGCGATGACCACGATGAATACGGGGATGCGCACCTTGTCGGGGGTGATGCTCTTCAGACACGAGATGACGACGTTGGTGCAGATGAGCACTGCCATCGTGGCCAAGCCCATCGACATGCCGTTCATGGCAGAGGTGGTGGTGGCCAGTGTGGGACACATACCGAGCATCAGGACGAACGTGGGGTTCTCCTTGACGATGCCGTTTTTGATAATCTGTATTGCGTTCATATACTCTTAACTCTTAACTCTTAACTCTAAACTCTCAACTCTAAACTCTCAACTCTTACCTCTTCACTTGCATCGTGGCTCCCGTTTCTGCGTCAGTAGCAGGCGTGGCCTTGTAAGCGTTATAGGCATTGTTGACAGCGAGCAGGAAGGCACGACTGGTGATGGTCGACGCCGTGATGGCATCCACCTGTCCACCGTCCTTCGAAACGGTCAGCGGCTCCTTCGGGTCCTTACCGATGATGTCGCCTTTCTCACCCTTCTGGAACCACTTGTCAGCCTTAGCGCCCAATCCTGGCGTCTCCGCATGTTCGAGGAGTGTGTAGCCAAGGATTTTGCCATCGGGGGCAAAGCCCACGAGTACCTTCAGATTGCCTCCGAAGCCACCGGTAGTGCTCTCGACGGCAGCGCCGAGGTCCTTGCCCTGCGCATCCTGAGTCTGATAGATGACAAAAGTCATCTCCTTGCCCTTGGCATCGTTCTGCCGCAAGGTGTCGGTCTTCACCACCGTGAGGTCGTCGACACACATCACCGTCTTAATGCCGTCAGCCAGCGCCTTCGCTTTCTGTTCGGCGATAGGACCTTCCGTCAAATGGTTGACGTAGGCCAGGATGCCACCCATGACAACAGCCACGAGGGTGAGCACCAGCACCATATTCAATAAAGATGATTCTAACTTCTTCATAGCTGTTCCTCCTTATTTCTTTTCTGGCACTTCACCGAAGCGAGTGGGTTTAACATAAGTGTTGATGAGCGGTGTGAAGGCATTCATGATGAGGATGGCAAACGACATACCCTCGGGATAGGCTCCCCAGTTGCGGATGACGACTGTCAGAAAACCGATGGCGACACCATAGATGATCTGACCTTTGGCAGTCATCGGCGAGGTGACATAGTCGGTAGCCATGAAGATTGCACCCAGCATCAAGCCACCAGAGAAGATGACGCTGACAGGGTCAGCATAGACGGGACTGGCCAGATGGCAGAGTCCGCTGAACACAAAGACGGTAGCGATGATGCTGACGGGGATATGCCACGTGATGATCTTCTTCCACAACATGTAGGCCAGACCAAGCAGCAGTGCCAAGGCACATATCTCGCCCATCGCTCCGGCACCGTCGGGATGGTTACCTAAGAAGAGGTCCAGCGACGATGGCAACTTGTCCAGGATGCTGGCATCACCATGTTTGATGGCATCCTGCATGATGGTCAACGGTGTAGCACCCGTCTCTGCGTCGAGATAAGACCAGTGCTGTCCCACCTTCGGCCATGTCGTCATCTGGGCGGGGAACGCCACGAGCAGTGCACAGCGGCCTACCAGTGCGGGGTTGAAGAGGTTGTTACCCAGTCCGCCGAAGGTCATCTTGGCAACGCCAATGGCAAAGAGTGCACCAATCAGGATAATCCAGATGGGAAGGTTGCTGGGCAGGTTCATACCGAGCAGCAGACCTGTCAGTACAGCAGAACCATCGAGGATGGTGTTGCGCTCGTTCTTCAACATGAATTTATTGATGGCCCACTCAAAGAATACGCAGGCCACGACGCTCGTCGCACAGACAATGGCGGAGCCGATGCCAAAGAACCAGAACGACACGAGCAGGGCGGGCAACAGGGCAATGATGACGCCATACATGTTGCGCTCAACACTGTCTGTTCCGTGTGCGTGGGGCGATAGTGATACTATTAGTTTTCCCATTGTTTTATTTCACAATTTGACTATTTCACAATTTGACTATTTCTTAGCCGCACGAGCGCGGATGATACCCATCACCGTAGACTTGGCCTGACGGATGTTGTCAAGCAGGGGACGGTGGGCAGGACACGTAAACTGGCACGAGCCACACTCGATGCAGCTGACAACATCCTCTTGCTCCGCACGCTCCCAGTTCTGGACAGCAGCGAGCTTGGCCAACAGATAGGGTTCCAGACCCATCGGACAGGCGCTGACACACTTGGCGCAGCGGATGCAGGGCTGGGGGTCCTTGCGGAAAGCCTCCTCGTCAGAGATGATGGTCACCGAGTTGGTTCCCTTACAGATAGGCACCTCTACGCTGGTCAGTGCCTTACCCATCATCGGACCACCAGCCAACAGTTTGTTGTCACCCTCAGGCATACCGCCACAGGCCTCGATGAGATCCTTCATCGGCGTGCCCATACGTACCAGGAAGTTGCCTGGGTTCTGCAGTTTCTTACCCGTAACAGTGGTATAGCGCTCAAAGAGTGGCTTACGCTTCATGACAGCCTCGTAGACGGCAAAGGCCGTACCCACATTCTGCACGATGGCACCCACATTGACGGGGATGGCAGGGGGAGCAGGCACCTGACGGCGTATCACGGCGTCGACGAGTTGTTTCTCACCACCCTGCGGATAGCGCTGCGCCAGGGGCACTACCTCTACTTGGTATTCCGAAGCGGCAAACGCTTCGGCACATTTTTTGGTCAGCAGTTCGATGGCGGCGGGTTTGTTGGTCTCAATACCGATATAGCCCTTGTTGACCTTTGCCCCCTTCATCAGCAGTTCCAAGCCTACGAGTATCTCGTCGGCATGCTCCATCATCAGACGGTAGTCGGCAGTGATGTAGGGCTCACACTCTACAGCATTGATGATGACGCACTCAGCCTTTGCCGTAGGGGGTGGACAGAGTTTGATGAAGGTGGGGAAACAGGCTCCGCCCATACCCACAACACCTGCGTTCTTGATGCGCTCGACAATCTCTTCGGGCGTCAACTCGGGGTGGTCCTTCACCTGTTCCAGTTTGTCAGAGCGGTCGATGGTCTCTTCCCACTCGTCGCCCTCGACATTGATGATGATGACGGGTTTGCGATAGCCCGTGGCATCGATGGCGGTATCAATCTTGAAGACGGTACCACTGACACTACTGTAGATAGGTGCCGACACAAAACCGCCTGCCTCGGCAATCAGCGTGCCGACCTTCACCTTGTCGCCCTTCTGGACAACGGGTTTGGCGGGGGCACCGATGTGCTGCGACAGGGGGAACACGGCCTGCTTGGGCAGGGCGGCAACCTTCGTTGCTACTTCGTGTGTCAGCTTATTCTCTTCGGGGTGTACACCACCTATACGGAATGTTCTTACGTTCATACTTCGGCCTCCTTTTCTTTAGTCGGATTATCCCCAGCGGGCGAACCGCTGGGCACGGGTTTAGGGGCAGGGAAATTGACGGCGTGGATGGAACCGGTAGGACATACGGCGACACACTTGCGACACAGACGGCACTTCGTATGGTCGATGTACGACACGTTGTTCTCTACCGTGATGGCACCAAAGGGGCACTCCTTCTCACACTTGCCGCAGCCAATGCACGCTGCCTTACAAGCCTTCATCGCCACAGGACCCTTGTCCTTGTTGACACAAGAGACGAACACTCTCCTACCCTTCGGACCCTTCTTGCGCAGCTCGATGATGTGGCGCGGACAAGCCTTCACACAGGCACCGCAAGAGGCACACTTCTCCTCGTCGACCTCGGCAAGTCCTGTCTCGGGGTTGATGTGGATGGCATCAAACTGGCACGCAGCAACACAGTCGCCACACCCCAGACAGCCATAGCCGCACGCCGTCTCGCCAGCGCCGCAGGCATTCATCGCTGCACAGGTGCGCAGCCCATTGTACTCGGCCACCTTCGGGCGCAGGGCACACGTGCCGTTACAGCGTACCACGGCAACCATCGGTTCTCCGTTAGCAATGGCCATTCCCAGCAGGTCGGCAACCTTGCCCATCACCTCTGCTCCTCCCACAGGGCACTTCAGTCCATCGAGACTACCAGCATCGGCACCCTTGACAAGGGCGTCGGCCAATCCGCCACAACCAGCAAATCCGCAACCGCCACAGTTGGCGCCAGGCAGTTGCTCAGTGACCTGTGCAATGCGTGGGTCTTCGTAGACGGCGAATTTCTTGGAGCAGACGAACAGCACCAGGGCGGCTATCAGTGCGATGGCTCCCAATACTGCTACTGCAATCAACATAAAATCCATAAATGCTTAAAATATTTGTTTTAGTTTATTTCTATTCTATCGTGAATACCAACTGCTGGCGCATCTTGTCGCGCCACAGCCACAGCAGTGCGTAGTACGGCACCAGCGCAGCGAGTGCACCCAGCGCAGCCCATCCCTCATTGCCCGTCAGCAGCAACACCGCGAGGAGTACCGCCATCAACAGCACGAAGGGCACGCCGAAGGCCCACAGCAGCGCCTTCACTGCCACCTGTCCGGAGGTCGACACCACCACCTGCTGACCTACCTGGTAGTCGGTCGCACGGTCGCAGTACACATCAATCATCTTCTCTTTCGACTCGGCGGCATGGCAGTAACCCGCCACCTTACAGGTGGTACAGGCTGAATGTTGAACGATGCGCACGTGTACACACCCTTCTTCTATACTTTCTATCATCCCCGAATGACTGATTCTCTGATTCATAAGTCGTACACTGTCGGCTTTGCTTTGCAAAGATACGAAGAAAATAAGAATTCTGAATGACCAATTAAGAAAAATTTTAAAAAAATATCGAATTCGCTTGCAATTATCCTGCATTTTGTGTACTTTTGTATCGTCTAAACACGTTATAAGCTCATGAAAGCAACCGAACAAACATGGCAACAGGCAGAACGTGCCATTCGTAAAACCATCGAGAAGTTCCCTCCCGCCGAGGAGGTAAGCCAACTGACAGACATCCACCTGCGAGTCAGTCAGGACACGGGCGAGTTGATGTCTTTCGACGATGATGATAACGAGATTACGCGTTGCGTCGTAGAGCAATGGATAGACAACAAAGACGACAACTTCTATCAGGAGATTGCCGCCACGCTGCGCACCACCCTTCACAAGCAGCGCGACAAGATAGAGCAGATGTCACTGCTCAAGCCGTTCTCTTTCGTGTTGGAAGACGACGACAAGGAGACCATCGAAGAGCTCTATCTCGTTGACGACGACACTGCCATCCTGCACGAGGACTTGATGGTAGGTCTCGACAAGGACTTAGACGACTTCCTCGACAAGTTGCTGAAAGACTAAGACAGCGCCGCAGGCTGTGCGCCCGCCCTATCTGCGCTTCTCTGGCAGCCCTTGAACCATGCGTTCCAGGTCTTCCATGGCTTCTTCGTCGACCATCTCGACATCTTCGTCATACTCGTCAGACATGCCGTCCAGGAGCGATTCGCCCGTGGAGTCTTCGGCTTCCATCAATTCGCCAGGCAGCGAGAACAGGGTCGTGTCACCTTCGTCGGCCATCGCCTGCAGGGGGTCGTACTCTTTCTGGGGACCAGCTACGCGCACCTGTAACTGTTTGCCACCATAGTGGCGCACATGACAGGCTGTCATCGCCATGCATAGCAGGACTGCAAAAATCAGTTTTTTCATTTTTTGTGTTGTAATTGGTTAAGGAAATTAACTAATGCTTAATGCTTAATGCTTACCGCAGCCGCAATGGGTCACCGACCTGTATCACATAGTCGGGTGAGAGGTCGTTCATCTTGTACAGGTTCTTCAGGCGGATGCCGAAGCGCTGGGCAATGCCATACATGGAGTCGCCAGCTTCTACCCTATACACATATCCTTTATACTCCTTGGGGGCATGGCGGCGCTTCTTCTTCAGCCAGATGCGCTCACCCTCCTCAATGGGGTCGTCCTTGTCGCGTTCATTAAACTTCGCCAGTCGGCGGTAGTCCACACCTACGTCCCGTCCTATCGACTCAAACGTATCTCCCTGTTGCCCAGCGACATAGTAGTTATCGTTAAACGGAATTACTTGGTGCCGTGAGGCCTGTGCCAACGACTGCGGGAGGGTTGCCGACGAGGACACGTGGAACGTCTTGCCGCCACCCTTGTCATACTGGTCCAGCCCGTAGAGCTCAATGATTTCTATCAGTCGCGAGGCATACGTCGGACTGGTGGCATAGCCGCAGGCCTTCAAACCCTTGGCCCATCCCTTGTAGTCGGTCTTCTTCAACGTAAACAGCCGACTGTATCGCTGACTGTTTCTCAGAAACAGCGAGTGGTCGACATAGCTGTCCAGCGCATTGTCGTAGGCACGGAAGCACTCGCCGAGCTCATCGTCGTCGTGGTAGACCTTGCGCCCTGTCCATCCGTTACACTTGATGCCGAAATGGTTGTTGCTCTTGCGCGCCAACTCGCTCTGCCCTGCCCCCGACTCCAGCACGCCCTGCGCCAGCGTGATGCTGGCAGGGATGCCATACTGCAGCATCTGACCGATGGCTACATCCTTGTAGCTGTCAAAGTAGGCCTGATAGGTTTTGTTCCAGGAAATAGCATGCGAGAAGCCTGGAAAAAGGCCTAAAACGAGCAGATATGCAAAAAATCGGGTACGGTTCATGCTTTTTTTCTTCAAATTTTGTGCAAAAGTAAAGAAAAATAATTATATTTGCAACAAAAATCGAAATATTATGAAAGAACTAACCCTAAAATCCGTCATTCAGGTTGCTGACTTCAACGAACTGACCGATCAGGAACGCGAACTCGTCGAACAGGCGAAGGCCTCTACCTATAACTCCTATGCCCCCTACTCTCACTTCCATGTGGGTGCTGCCATCCTCTTGAAGAATGGCGTCATCGTGCCCGGGTGCAATCAGGAGAATGCCGCCTTCCCCTCGGGGTTGTGTGCTGAGCGCTCTGCCCTCTTTGCCGCTGGAGCGCAGTACCCCGACCAACCTGTACTGATGCTGGCCATCGCCGTGCGCGACAGCAAGGGCGAGTTCCTGGCAGAACCTGCCAGTCCCTGCGGTTCATGCCGCCAGGTTATCATCGAGACGGAGACGCGCTTCCAGCAGCCCGTGCGCATCCTGCTCTACGGCACCAGCCACACCTACATCATGGACGGCATCCAGCAACTCATGCCACTGTCGTTCACCAAACTCTAAGGGCTACACCTCTTTATATAATTATCAGCTTGTCGATGGCGCGCTGACCCTTGTCGGTGCAGAAACCGCGCAGCGCTATCAGGAAGAAGTTAGAGTACAGCTCTTCCACGGAGTACTGTTGCAACAGACTGTTGTTCAGCACGTGCTGCCCCAATGCGTCAAAGATGTGGGGTACCAGCTGATAGTTGACGTCCTTACGGAAGTAGCCGTCCTCGACGCCACGGTTCATAAAGTCCAGGAAGGCCGTCCTCGACGCCTCCTGACTCTCTTTCATGAAACGTGTCACCTTCGGATATTTTATCAAGTCCTGATAGAATGCGGGATTCACCGACCGCACCTCCTCCACCTTCATGCGGTAAGCCTCCAGCACAATCTCCATCACGTCGTGGTTCTCCTCGGCATAATCGAACAGATACTCCCGCTTACGATTGTAGTACTCCTTGATGCCTTCCAACAACAACGTCTCCTTGTCTTTAAAGATTTCATACAGCGTGCGCTTCGAGATGCCCAGGTCGGCAGCCAGGTCGTCCATCTTCACCGCACGTATGCCGTGCATAGAGAATTCCTGCATGGCTTTCTCTATGATGCGCTCTCTCAGAGAGGCTCTGTAGGCCGTTGTTTCTTTCAAAACTTGCATAAATATCAATTTTCTGCTGCAAAGATACTAAAAAGATTAAAAAACTGCACGGTTTTCACGAGTTTTTATTACTTTTGCCGAAAATTTTCACAAATCAGCGTTTAATAATACACACAACACAAATGGTAAAGATCTCGAAAGAAGCAGCTTTGGCCTATCACGAAGCTGGTCGTCCTGGCAAAATTGAAGTAAAGCCCACCAAGGCCTATCGTACGCAAACAGACCTCTCTCTGGCCTATTCGCCAGGTGTCGCCTACCCCTGTCTGGAAATCCAGCAGAACCCCGACGATGCGTATAAATATACCGCCAAGGGCAATCTGGTAGCTGTCATCAGCAATGGTACTGCCGTGCTGGGCTTGGGCGACATTGGTGCCATGAGCGGCAAACCCGTCATGGAGGGTAAGGGACTGCTCTTCAAGATCTATGGTGGCATCGACGTCTTCGACATCGAGGTCGCTGAGAAAGACCCTGAGAAGTTCTGCGAGGCTGTAGAGCGCATAGCCCCCACCTTTGGCGGCATCAACCTCGAGGACATCAAGGCCCCTGAGTGTTTCTATATCGAGGAACGCCTGAAGAAGACCCTCGACATTCCCGTCATGCACGACGACCAGCACGGCACAGCCATCATCTCGGCTGCCGGACTGAAGAATGCCATGGAGGTCATCCATAAAGATATCAAGAAGGTGAAGATTGTGGTCAACGGCGCTGGTGCCGCAGCCATCTCCTGCACAAAACTGTATATGGCCATCGGTGCCCAGAAGGAGAACATCGTCATGCTCGACTCCAAGGGCGTCATCTCTACCGAGCGCCAGGACCTCAACGAACAGAAGAAGTTCTTTGCCACCTCTCGCACGGATATCCACACGCTGGCAGAGGCTGTCAAGGATGCCGACGTCTTCGTGGGCCTCTCCAAGGGCAACGTGCTCTCCAAGGAGATGGTACAGTCTATGGCTAAGGACCCCGTCATCTTTGCCCTTGCCAACCCTGTCCCCGAGATTTCCTATGAGGACGCCATGGACGCTCGTCCCGACGTGCTGATGTCTACGGGTCGTACCGACTATCCCAACCAGATCAACAACGTCATCGGCTTCCCCTACATCTTCCGTGGTGCCCTCGATGTTCACGCCCGTGCCATCAACGAAGAGATGAAGCTCGCCGCCGTCTACGCCATTGCCGACCTGGCCAAACAGCCTGTTCCCGATGTCGTCAACGACGTCTATAAGGTCAACAACCTCACCTTCGGTCGCAACTACTTCATTCCCAAGCCCGTTGACCCACGACTCATCACCGAGGTCAGCGCCGCTGTCGCCAAGGCAGCGATGGATAGCGGTGTGGCTCGCAAGCCCATCGAAGACTGGGACAAGTATAAGAAGTCGCTCTCCGTGCTGCTCGGTCAGGAGACCAAGCTCACCCAGAAGCTCTATGCCACTGCCGCCGCCCACCCACAGCGTGTGGTCTTCGCAGAGGCTGTACACCCCACCATGCTGAAGGCCGCCGTACAGGCCAAGGCCGAGGGCATCTGCTACCCCATCCTGCTGGGTAACGACGAAGTCATCACCAAGATGGCCGACCAGATGGACCTCTCACTGGAGGGCATCGAGATTGTCAACCTGCGCCACCCCTCTGAGCAGGAGCGCCGCGAGCGCTATGCCCGCATCCTCACAGAGAAGCGTCAGCGCGAGGGCTACACCTATCAGGAGGCCAACGACAAGATGTTCGAGCGTAACTACTTTGGTATGATGATGGTCGAGACGGGCGAGGCCGACGCTTTCATCACCGGTCTCTACACCAAGTACTCCAACACCATCAAGGTTGTCAACGAAGTCATCGGTATCCGTCCTGAGTTCAAGCACTTCGGCACCATGCATATCATCAACTCGCCCAAGGGAACCCTCTATCTCGCCGACACGCTGGTCAACGAGAACCCCGACACCGACGCACTCGTCGACATCGCCAAACTCGCTGCAGGCAGCGTGCGCTTCTTCAACGAGAAACCCGTAGTAGGCATGGTCAGCCACTCAAACTTCGGCTCCTCTCAGAGCAATGGTGCCAAGAAGGTGCGCCAGGCTGTAGAGATTATGCAGAAGCAATTCCCCGACCTGCCCATCGATGGTGAGCTGCAGTTGGGCTTTGCCATCGACCAGGAGCTGCGCGACGAGCAGTATCCCTTCACTCGTCTCTATGGCAAGAAGGTCAACACGCTGGTATTTCCCAACCTGACAGCCGCTCGTTCCAGCTACAAGATGCTGCAGCTGCTCGATGCCGACGTGGAGATTATCGGCCCGATCCAGATGGGTCTTAACAAGCCTATCCACTTCATCGACTTCGGTGCCAGCGTGCGCGACGTCGTCAACATCGTGGCTGTCGCCGGCATCGATGCCTACGTCAACAAGATCAAGAACCGCATCAACGCCAACAAGTAAGGCGTTTGACCACATCCATACAGCAACGAGCCCACCAGTTTTGGTGGGCTCGTTGTTTTTTGTTGATATTCTCAGAAGCCAATCTTCCGCGACGTCGTCTCTCAGATAGTACTCCTTCAGATGACGTACGAAACCTATCTGCGGATTGTCATTGAAGAGCGTCTCCAGTTCCTCACGCAGTTCCTTGGGCGAGATGGCGTTATCATCCAAATCCTCAAACCACATATCCAGCAGTTCAAACAGTTCGTTACAGTCAACACGTCGAGGACCTTTCTCCATACAGACACAGAACAGCACAGCCTGTCTCTCCGTAATCCCATAACTCTTTGCCAGCAACTGAATCTCAGTCTTGGCCTTCTTCATAAACTCCTTGCTCATCTTGGAGTTCTCTGCCAACTCCACCACACGCTCAATGGCCTGCAGTAGTGTCAATTCCTTGTTTTTCTTGCTAATTGTTGTAGCCATATCTTTTAAATTTTTGTTTGATGTGCATAATATAGACACATTCACACATATTTTGGGGCTTGCGAAGAACGACGTAATGATTTTTTTATTATCTTTGCAGTCAAAGAATGATTGTTTAACTAAATAAGGAAGCGTTATGAAAGTAGGAATTCCAAAGGAGATTAAGAACAATGAGAACCGCGTGGGAATGACTCCTGCGGG
>OMQN01000119.1 GCA_900313235.1 uncultured Prevotellaceae bacterium
AGTGGTAGTGCGGGGAGCGGCCCTTCGCCTGTCGCACTGCCGATGATGTGGAGATGATTTGAAAGAGGTTCTGGAGTCAGAGCCTCTTTCAATTATTATTACTCCTCAGTGTCATTCTCTATTTTCCGAATAAGCTTGGCAGGGATGCCGCCGACAAGACTGTTGTCGGGAACATCCTTGTTGACCACCGCTCCGGCAGCTACTACGACATTGTTGCCTATGGTGACACCCGGAAGGATGGTGACGTTGCCGCCAAGCCATACGTCGTTGCCAATCCTCACGGGAGCGGCCTTTGCCATGTAGCCCCGTCTTGCCTTGGGCGAGAGCGGATGGCCCACGGTGGTGATAAGCGTGTTGGGCCCTATCATCACATTGTTGCCGATAAACACCTCGCGAATGTCGAGGATACCGCAGTCGCAGCCGAACGTCTTTGAAATCCATACTCTTTCGCCAACGCTTCCGAGCATTTTCTTAAGACATTCATATTGCCGGGCATAGTCTCTGCCGTCGATGGCATTGTATTCCTCGCACCACTCGATAGCCTGCGTCTTGCGTGCTATCAGCTCTTGGTCGGCGTATGTGTATTCAAGGCCGGCCTTCATCTTCTCCATTTCAGTCATTGCTATTTGTCTTGAAGTCATTTCTGCTTGTTTTTCGGCACGAAGATAATGATATTTTTGTGAATATAGACTAAAACCACTATCTTTGTCAGGCGTAATCATTTAGTTTTCAGCTTATGCCATACATCAGAATTAAAGCCTATCCCAAAGATCAGGCGACGAAAGAGAAAGTTGTTGAGGCCATCAACAAGGTTTTTGTGGACAACTGGGGCTGTTCTCCGCAGGCTATCAGTATATCGATAGAGGAAGTGGCACCCGAAGACTGGGTGGAGAAAGTGGAGAAAGCAGAGATAGAACCCAATGCAGACAAGATGCTTGTGCTGAATGGGGAGAAGAAGTATTGAGGAAGTTTAATATATAATAAGGTGAGGGATATATGTTAGAACACATAGCAGATTTCACGGCATGGCCTATCGTCACAGGCGTGCTGATAGGTTATATTGCCAACCGCATAATGAGTGGCGAGGGTAAAGGTTGCTGCATGAACCTTATCGTGGGCATAGTGGGCAGCTATGCCGGTACGTTGATTAGCCATCTGCTCAACATTGAGCTGTTCGGAAAAGGCTATCTCACCAACTTTGTGTTCTGTGTCGTAGGTGCAGTAACGGTGTTGTGGATTTGGAAGAAGCTCTTTGATTAGTTCCTATCCCACCTTTTCTCGTAAAGATATAGCTCAAGCAAGTTTGGGCCTGCTCTTCTGACTTAACGAAAAAGGTAAAAAAGCAGCAGAAATATTGAGAAAAAGTGTCTGCGGCCACGCTCTTTGTGAAAAAATAGTTAAATTTGCCTGCAAATCAAACAAGAAAACTAACCTTAATGTATTATGTCACACCTTGAACCACTTATCGCCGACCTTGCGCTCATCCTTATCTGCGCAGGGGTAATGACCCTGCTATTCAAGAGTCTCAAACAGCCAATCGTCCTGGGCTACATCGTAGCGGGTTTCCTCGCTTCGCCCAATATGCCATATATGCCCAGTGTCACCGATATGCACGGTGTCCACGTGTGGAGTGAGATTGGTGTTATCTTCCTACTCTTCGCTCTTGGACTGGAGTTCTCGTTCAAGAAGATACTGCGCATGGGAGCGGCACCCATAATAGCAGCCCTGTCCATCATCCTGTTCATGATGTACATCGGTGCTTGCACGGGAGAAATCTTCGGGTGGAGCAAGATGGACTGCATCTTCCTCGGAGGTATGTTGGCAATGTCTTCCACCACGATAATATTCAAAGCTTTCGACGACATGGGACTGCGGCAGAAGCGTTTCGCAGGTCTCGTACTCAGCGTACTCATCATAGAGGACATCCTTGCCATAGTGCTGATGGTCATGCTCTCTACTATGGCTGTCAGCAAGGAGTTTGAAGGCACTCAGATGCTCAACTCCATCCTGACGTTGGGCGTGTACCTCGTACTCTGGTTCACCGTGGGTCTTTACTTTATCCCTATGGCTCTGCGCAAGCTGAAGCCGCTGATGAACGACGAGACCTTGCTTATCACCTCACTTGCGCTCTGTTTCGGCATGGTGGTGGCAGCCTCTGAAGCTGGTTTCTCCGCAGCTTTTGGCGCATTCGTCATGGGCAGCATCCTCGCAGAGACCGTCGAGGCCGAGCAGATAGAGCACCTCGTAGCCCCGGTGAAGAACCTCTTCGGAGCCATCTTCTTCGTTTCTGTGGGCATGATGGTCGATGTTAACCTCATTATCGAATACATAGTGCCCATCATCAGCATCATCGCTGCCGTCATACTGGGTCAGACCATACTGAGCACTTTCGGATTTCTGCTTTCCGGCCAGTCGCTGAAGACCTCTATGCAGTGCTCGTTCTCGCTGACACAGATTGGTGAGTTTGCTTTTATACTTGCCACACTTGGCACGTCGTTGCACGTGACAAGCGACTACCTTTACCCCATAGTCGTGGCAGTTTCGGTATTCACGACATTCACGACACCTTATATGATACGTCTGGCAGAGCCTGCCTACAACGTCGTGGCTCGCGTGCTGCCAGCCAACTGGATTGCAAAGTTGGAGCGCAACACCGACGAGAGCGACGACGAAGCTCCCGACGAACTGCGGCAGATCTACAAAAACTGTCTCAAGCGTTTCGTCTTCACCATGCTTATCAACAGCGTGCTCTGCATAGCTATAATGGGCATCATGTACTATTATGGGCAGCCGCTGGTAGCCGACATTGTCCCCGCTGAATGGGTTCATCCTGTCACGGCTCTTGTGGCTCTCATCCTGTGCTCACCATTCTTGTGGATGCTGTTGCGTGCAGATGCCGACAGCCCTGAAGTCAACAAACTATGGGAGAGCGGTGCCCGCTGGCGTGTCAGAATTACGGCATACGGTCTGTTGCGCATAATGATTACGGCAGTGTTTGTTAGTTTCTTTGTCAATTATGCCATACCCTGGAACATCTGGCTTGGCTTGTTTGCCCTCATAGCCATCCTGCTTATCATCTACTTCTCTTCCGCTCTGGAGAAACATGGCAATATATTGACTAAGAACTTCACCGACAATCTCAGTGCGCGTGAAAAGAAAGATTTATGAAACATCTATTATTGATAATAACTCTGTTGGTAACGTCGCCTGTCTATGCCCAAACCGTAGCAGGCATAACTTCATATCCCTCAAGGTATAAAGACAAGTCATCTGAAAAGAAAAGCTTTGTTGATAAGCTGCCTCAGCCTATCAGGTGGATTATCAGGAATTGGGCGGACTTTGACCCTGACTATTCGCTCCCTGCTTTCTACAGCTGGGCATTTCATCTTCAGAACACAACCTCATGCGAGTGGATAGACATTGAGACCCCACAGGGCGTGCAGCTCAACATGCGTTCAAGGGTGAGCAATCGCATTGGACCGTACTTCGGTTGGAGATTTCTGTTCTTTGGCACTACTATAGATCTCTCTGCTTTAGGAAAGGGAGCTGACAAGCGCAAGGATGAGTTCACCCTGTCAATCAATTCCAACCTGTTCAACATCGATCTGATACGGCGACGCACCGGTAGCGACTTCACTATGCGCAAGCTTAACTACACCGATCCCGTTTACGGTACGTTTGATTTGAAGAACGAGCTGAACCTGAACCGCCTGGATCTTGGCGACTATACCAAGAACAGTCTTACGGGTATCAATATCAACTACTTCGTCAACCATAGGAGGTACTCCAACCCTGCGGCTTTCACCCAAGGTGCCATCCAGCTGCGTTCGGTGGGATCGCCAATAGTCGGTTTGGGCTACACTCGTCAGAAGGTGGAGACAGAGTCGGCATCGCTCTTTGGGACACTCGGACTGGGGCTGCTCAATGAGGCTAACGACGGTAAGCTTTTCGACGAGAGTAAGCTGAAAGAACTGGAGCAGCTCTACGATAACAATCCCGCAGCCTACGATACCGAGCTTACGAAGATTCTGCAAGCCGGTTGGCCTAAGCTGTCAGAGATTGAGGCCGGCAATTCCGTGCGCAATGTCCTTACCAACCGTATTCCCACCACCACCACCATCGACGACTGGCACATACAGTTGGGTTATGCCTACAACCTGGTATTCTCTCGCCGGTTACTGTTTGGCATATCAGCCATCTTGTCACCGGGATTGAAGAGGGTGCGTTCTGACAATGACAGAAGCTACATCGCTGAAAAGGCAGAAATATTCCGCGATATTATCCGCGATGTGGAAGGGCGTGACGTGCCGCTTGAGGATTTCCGCTACCACTTCAAAGACACATATCTGAATCTGAACGGCTTCCTCAGAGCCAGCCTCACCTACAACCACAACCGCTGGAGGGCTGGCTTCAATGCTTCGTACAGCAACTATTTTTACAAGCACAAAGGAACGAAGGTCAACAACCACTTTGGCAATATCACCTTCTACGTTGGCTACTGCTTTGGTCGCAGGAAGGACTATCGTCATGGCGGTGAGCTGCGCGAGGGCTACATCACCACAGCTCTCACTCCACGGCAGATTGAAGAGATGCACGACACCATGCCGGATAGCAATATCGACCTTGGCCCCACCTATGCCGTAGGTCTGGACAAGAAAACAAACTATCATACCGACAAGGTTGACATTGATGTCAATGGTTGTGAGTTGGTAATAGGACCCGAAGGCAAATATGGATGGTTCGAGATTGAAGACGGTTACGTCACACCGCTTCAGGACACTGAAGGCAGACTGAAGAAAGGCACAATGCTCGAGATAGACAAGAACGGAAGCTTTGACATCGAGGCTGGGCACAAAGCCACTTTCCGTGCTGCCAATTGGTGGAAATCGCATATAGGAGCTAAGCAGACAACAAACCATTGGTATCCCGAACTGTTGCACTATGCCCTATGCGGCAAGCTCACACTCTACCTGCGTGGCAGCCTCTTCGGTACGGATGAGCCTGTGAAGCTCGTAATCGAAGGGTTCTACGTTAATCATGGCAAGGAAGCAAGGAGTTTCTATCAGGTAGGTGTAAAGTCGTTCACTTCAAATATGGCAAACATCATCGAGGGTACAACAATGATAAATGGTTGCTCATACCGAGTCAATATAGAAAAAAAGAAACATGACAAGTCTGCACGGATAATTCTTGTTAAGTAGATAATCAAAGTTTTATCGAGCATGGCATGGGACGGAAGCGGAACTGCACACAACATTGCTGAGTTATGAAAGCTAAACTTATTATATTTGATTTTGACGGAACGCTCGGAGATACGAGGCAAACCATAGTTACAACGATGCAGATGACCATAGCCGAAGTGGG
>OMQN01000103.1 GCA_900313235.1 uncultured Prevotellaceae bacterium
TAAGGATTCAGTAGAGGCTATCCTCACTGCTTGCTGCGCTGCCATCAACGAGGGTATCGAGGAGCGCAAGGTCGAGAAGGCTGACGAGAAGGCTGCTGACGCTCAGGCAGAGGCTGATGCTGAAGAGGCAAAGCCCAAGCGCCAGGCTCGCAAGCCCCGCAAGGCTGCTGAGGAGACTGCTGAGGTAGAGGCTCCCGCTGCTGAAGAGGCTGCTGCAGAGTAAATAAAAAATTGAAAAATTATAAAATTGAAAAATTAAATTATGGCTATTTCAATTGACGATATCAAGAAGCTTCGCGCAATGACCGGCGCTGGTCTGGCTGACGTAAAGAAGGCTCTGACCGAGGCTGATGGCGACTTCGACAAGGCTAAGGAGCTGCTCCGTGAGCGTGGCCTGGCTATCGCTGCTAAGCGTAGCGACCGTGAGACATCAAATGGTTGTGTACTCGTAAAGAGCGTTGACGGCTTTGCTGCTATGCTCGCTCTGAAGTGCGAGACCGACTTCGTTGCCAACGGTGCAGACTTCATCGCTCTGACTCAGAGCATTCTTGACGCCGCTATCGCTGCTAAGGCTACCGACCTGGAGGCTGTTAAGAACCTGACAGTTAACGGTCAGACCGCTCAGGAGGCCGTTACCCAGCGTTCTGGTATCACTGGTGAGAAGATGGAGCTCGACGGCTACCTGACTCTCGAGGGTGAGAACATCGAGGTTTACGACCACATGGGTAAGCACACTCTGTGCACCATGGTACAGACCAACAAGCCCGCTGCTGAGCAGGGTCACCTCGTAGCTATGCAGGTTGCTGCTATGAAGCCCGTTGCTCTGGACGCTGCCAGCGTTGACCAGAAGATTCTCGACGAGGAGTACAAGACTGCTGTTGAGAAGACCAAGCTGGAGCAGGTAGAGAAGTTCGTTGAGATGAAGCTGAAGAAGGCTGGCCTGAACCCCAACCTCGTTGACTCTGAGGATCACATCGAGAGCAACATGGCTAAGGGTTGGCTGACTCAGGAGCAGGCAGACGAGGCTCGCAAGATCATTGCTGACGCAAAGGTTGAGGGCGAGGCTAACCTCAAGATGCCTATGATTGAGAACATCGCCAAGGGCCGTGTTCAGAAGTTCCTGAAGGAGAGCTGCCTGGTAGACCAGGAGTTCCAGTTCGGCGACGGCGACAAGGCTACTGTTGCTCAGTGGCTCGCTAAGCAGGACAAGGATCTGAAGATCACCGCTTTCAAGCGCTTCACCCTCGTTGCTGACTAATCACTTAGTTGACAATAATAAAACAGGAGCAGCCCACCGGTTGCTCCTGTTTTTATTTATACCTAAGACATCATCCATCAGACATCATCCATCAGACATCATCCATCAGACATCATCCATCAGCCATCATCCATCAGCCCTCTTTCTATATTGCCATAGCTCGATAGAGTTAATGATGTTCTGCCACAATACATAGCAGCCTGCACCAATGGAAGCGACGGGATGCAGATACATATAGGCCACCCAGATGCTCAGTGCCGTATTCTTCTGGAAAAGTGCCTGTCCGGCATTGACCTCCTCGCCCAAGTGGCGACCAATAACACGACCAATGCCAAACTGTAGCCAACACAGCACGAAGGTGGCAGCGGCAATCGCCAGCAACAGTGACAGCGTAGCTTCGCTATGCACGATATTCTTCACAGTGATACCCGTCGTGATAGACAACGAGATTGCCCAACAGTAGAAACTCAGGTTTGGTTTGCTGACAACCCACCGACATAGTCGCTTGGCAAAGTGCTGAATAAACCATCCCAGCACCAATGGCAATAGGAGGACGATGCTCACCTTCTGCAAAATAATCAGGAATGCGTCGAAGAAGGCGACATGTACGGTCTGCTCCAACATAGGGAACACCAATGGGATAAGCAGTGCAGAAGCCAACGACGAGATAAGCACGTAGGTAGTCATCGTCGAGATGTTTCCTCCCAGCTTACCCGTGACCACAGGTGCTGCCGAAGCCGCAGGACCGATGATACACGTCAGCACGGCTTCCCAAAGCAGTGCAACCTCCCCCGGTCCCTCCAAGAAGAGGGAAGAATCTGATTGTTTTGCCCACAAAATGACAGCTATGTTGATAGCTATCAATAGCAGCTGAGCTATGAGGATGCCTGTATGCCAACGGTGCGGTCGCATCTGGTGGAAGTCGACTTTACAGAAAGTGACCAACAGGGTCAAAAAAACAAACAGTGGGAAGATGACATCAAACACGGGTGCCAGCTGGGTACCGAGTTCATCGAGTTGCGGCACATAGTAGAACGTCAGATAGCACACCGTACCCACCGTAATAGATACGGGCAGTGTCCAATCTTTAAGAAAACGTATCAAATTGTTCATATCCGGTTACAAAAGTAACAAATAATTATGAATTATGGTACATCCATCATGAATTATTAGTATCTTTGCCCTACCTAATGATAAATGAAGTTAGAAAAAGAACATAAAAATATGAAGAAAACTATTCTTTCATTCTTACTGCTGTTACTGACAACGGTATGGACAAACGTGACGGCACAGCAGCGCCGACCCATTGACTCACAACACCCGCTATGGCTTATCCATATCGATGTATGGAACTCGGCAGACCCGCAGAAAATCATCGACCTCATCCCCAACGACATCAAGCCCTATGTCTGCATGAATCTCTCACTGTCGTGCCAGTACGACACGGAGACAAATATGTACCGCATGCCACGCAATGCTGTACGCACCTACAAATCGTGGGCCACGGTATGTCAGCAGAATGGTATGTGGTTCTCTTGCCAGCCGGCATCAGGTGGTCATACACACATTCAGGACAACGACCTGGAAACTTTTGAATATTTCTTCAAGAACTACCCTAACTTCCTGGGGTGGAACTACGCCGAACAGTTTTGGGGCTTTGGCGACCCGGGTGATAAAGGCTCTATGACCACAGGTTCGCGCTGGGCACTGTTCGCCAATTTGGTGGAGATGTCGCACAAGTATGGCGGCTTCCTTACTGTCAGCTGGTGCGGTGGCGACTACCACA
This sequence comes from uncultured Prevotellaceae bacterium, assembly GCA_900313235.1. GTDB lineage: Bacteria > Bacteroidota > Bacteroidia > Bacteroidales > Bacteroidaceae > Prevotella. The sequence goes on from OMQN01000103.1 coordinate 3,045, forward strand.
TGGGTACCAACCCCATGGGGGAGCTCAAGAGCAACCCAGACTTTCTAGCAGCCTGTAAGAAATACCCAGAAGCCATTCTATTCCTTTATAAATACACCCATGCCAGCAGTTTCTATAACAATGAGAGCATCTGCTGGGGACCATTCATCTCTGGACTGACAAAAAACTACGGTGTGCGCTACGACAACTGTGGCTGGAACGACACGCTGGAGAAGTTGCTGGGCAAGAACCACGGGAAGAAATATCCTGGCAGTGCCGGCATCGGCACAGTGATGGAGCAGACGTGCGTCAATGGTGGTGCTGTATGGGATGGACCTGAGTTGATATGGCGCGAGGAGTGTTTCCTAAACCAAGCAGACAGCAATGTGGATGGCTATACACGACGGAACTGGGCAGCATCGCCCCATTTCAAAGGTATCTGGCTGGAGATGTGGCGCCGCATCATAGACGGCACCATGTACATACCATCACGTGAGGAAGTAGTTGGAAAGACCAAGATTGTCGTGGTCAACAACCTTGACATCTCCAAAGGCTACGACTCGTACACGTCGTGGGACGACCTTTACAATGGCGTCTACCTGCAGAAAGACCCTTTCAACCAGAAGAAAGAAGCCCGCCACAACTATGGCCAGTGGTATAACAACCTGTGCTACTTCAAGTCGACAGGGCGGTATGGTGCCATCCCCATCGTCATCAATCTCTACGATGAAGCCGCCCAGGCTATACCGCTGCAAATCAAGCGCTCCAACTATCAGTCACGCTGGTCGACAGAGGCAAAAAAGCAGGAAGACTTTGACGCTCAGTACCCAGAGGTGTCGTCAGGCGATCTCTATGTCAACCGCTATCGCAACCAGTTGGTGACCTATACACCATACAGTTATCTGAACAGCAAAAAGACGGCAAAAGCAGAGATACCACTGCATTATAACACCTGTGAGGCGCTGAAATTAGAATATGCCATGCTCTCCAGTGGTGTTATTCGCGAGTATGCCGACCATATAGACTTCTACTTCAACAACTACCGTAGCGACAGTCTCAGTCAGAAAACCGACAAGATCGTCATTACGGGTGTCACCTCAGAGCCGACATGCACGCTAACAAAGCCGACAACCAACGTCAGCGGACATAACGCCAGTCTGTCAGGACAGGCGTATGACGCTGAGGCGCAAACCTTCACCGTCAATGTCGTACACATGGGAGCAGCTATCGTGCGCATTGACTGTGCCGGAACAGCCACCGACAGAAAGACCGACATACTGCCCGCCACAGCCCTTGAACAGCCTCAGCAGCCAGAGCCATACCATGGCCCTATCATCATTGAAGCCGAAGACATGGACCGCAAGAACGTGGACCATCGCATGACACATTCCGGCTGGTGGGCACAGGACTACTACGACTTTGCAGGACTGGGCTTCATCGAGACAAAGGCTAATACCAATAGTGCGCTGCGCCATCAGCTGAAGCTGACTGAGGGTGGCGAATACAATATCCTGGTGCGTTATTGCAACAGCAGCAAGGCAGGGAGCATGAAAGCGACTGTCAACGGCGCAACACAAGTCATCAACTTCGAAAAAGTGGCCAAGAACGACTGGCATGAGGCCTCAGTAACGGTAACGCTGGAGGCTGGCACCAACGACTTTGTCCTGCAAAACAGCGGAGCCATCCAGATGACCATTGACCAGATTATCTATGAACCGGTGGGTACACCCAAAGAGCAGTACGGCATAACCGTTCGCAGTGCTGACTTCGGACAAGTCTCCACCGATGTCGACAAGGCGCTTGCCGGCGAGACGGTACACCTGACCATCACACCCGAGGAGGGCTACGCCCTCAAAGCACTGAACGTGGTCAACTCCGTCTACTATACTCAGGGCAAAACTATACCCTTTGAGGAAGATGCTACCGAGGTGTCGTTCGTCATGCCAGACAACGACGTTACCATCCAACCCGTATTCTACGACAAAGCTGCAATCTATGAGCTCGACTACTCTGAAGTGGCCAATGGTGCACTACCTGTAGGATGGCGTACCACCGATGGTAGCGACGTACGTGACTATCCCTCGCAGAACGGCAGTGGTCCACGCACCTTTGCAGGACTTACCGGCTATCAAGGCAAAGCTCTCTATTGGCGCACTACCAGTGCGGAATATGGCCGATTGGCCAACTACCCACTGACGCTGAATCCCGGCAAGTACCAACTTGTGTATGCTATGGCAGCATGGAAGGGCACACCTTCCTATAAAGCAAAGATCCTTTCCAGCAGCGGTCGCGGACTTGCCGCTTCTAAAGTGCACACAGCCGCACCCAACATCAATGGCAACAGCGCAGGAGACATCTCGACAGCCGAGCGCTACAGCTTGGACTTTGAGGTAACAACGGCAGGCAAATACATTATCCAGTTCCGCGAGGAAGGCAGCGGCATGCAGGAGTTCCTTTTGGCCGAGTGCCGTCTCAGGGACCTTAACAGCATGACAGGCATCACCAACCTCCCTATGGCCAAGCACATGCCACGAGGCATCTACAGCCCAACGGGCATACGGCGCCAGACATTACAGCACGGACTTAACATTGTAGTCGATGCTAACGGCAAAAGCAAAAAGGTATTTATACACTAAGTCATAAACAGAAAAAAAGGCAGACTACGCACAAGTATTCTGCCTTTTTTTTCTTCCCGTAACTTTTTTTTATTACCTTTGTCACATAAAACAATCCTATTATGCTGGTAAAAACATATTGCGCTGCCGTTAACGGCCTGGATGTCAACACCGTAACCTGTGAGGTCAGCATGTCGCGTGGTGTACAGTTCCACCTGACAGGACTGGCCGACACCGCCGTCAAAGAAAGCTACGACCGTATTAAGGCTGCCCTCATCAACAATGGCTTCAAGATGCCCACCATGGACATCACCATCAACCTTTCACCTGCCGACATCAAGAAAGAAGGCTCTGGCTACGACCTGCCCTTAGCTATCGGTATCCTTGCCGCCAATGGCAAGATAGAAGAAGAAAAACTGGACAAGTACATGCTGGTAGGCGAGTTAGGACTGGACGGTCACTTGCAGCCTATCCGCGGTGCACTGCCCATCGCCATCCGTGCCCGCAAGGAGAAATTCAAGGGCCTCATCGTTCCCCAGCAGAACATCCGCGAAGCGGCCGTCGTCAACCAGTTGGAGGTCTATGGCATGGAGACATTGATGGATGTTATCCACTTCCTCAACGGCACGACGACCTACGAACCGACAGTCATCGACACGCGCAAGGAGTTCTATGACCAGCAGCTGCAGTTCGACCTCGACTTCTCCGACGTCAAAGGCCAGGAGAGCGTTAAGCGAGCCCTGGAGGTTGCTGCCGCCGGTGGTCACAACCTGATTATGATTGGTCCGCCGGGCAGCGGAAAGTCGATGCTGGCCAAGCGCCTGCCGTCTATTCTTCCCCCTTTGTCGCTGGCAGAAAGTTTAGAGACCACCCAGATACACTCTGTCGCCGGCAAGCTCAACCGCGACACCAGCCTCATCAGTCAGCGTCCTTTTCGTGCGCCCCACCACACCATCTCGCAGGTGGCACTGGTCGGTGGCGGCAACAATCCACAGCCTGGTGAGATATCGTTAGCACACAACGGTGTGCTCTTCCTCGACGA
>OMQN01000089.1 GCA_900313235.1 uncultured Prevotellaceae bacterium
CCGTGTGCGCTTTGAGTTGCACATCATGAAGACGATGGGTTTCCCGGGCTACTTCCTCATTGTGCAGGACTTCATCAACTCTGCCCGCGACGAGTTGGGTGTGATGGTAGGTCCTGGACGTGGCTCGGCGGCAGGTTCTGTGGTGGCTTACTGCTTGGGTATCACGAAGATAGACCCATTGAAGTACGACCTGCTGTTTGAGCGTTTCCTGAATCCAGACCGTATCTCACTGCCTGATATTGATACCGACTTCGACGACGATGGTCGCGGCAAGGTGCTGAAGTGGGTGATGGATAAGTACGGTCACGAGAACTGTGCACATATCATCACCTATGCCACCATGGCGACGAAGAACTCTATCAAGGACGTGGCCCGTGTGGAGAAGGTGCCTATTGCCGTGTCGAATGCCTTGTGTAAGGCCATTCCCGACCGTCTGCCCGATGTCGATGGCAAGACGCCAAAGATGAATCTGCCTAACGCCATCAAGGCTGTCAGGGAGTTGCAGGAGGCTGAGGCTTCTGCCGACGAGTCGCTGCGTAACACCATCAAGTATGCCAAGATGTTGGAGGGCACGGTGCGTGGCACGGGTATCCATGCCTGTGGCTTCATTATCTGCCGTGACCCGATATCTGACTGGGTGCCCGTCTCTACTGCCGACGACCCCGACTTCAAGGATACTAAGACCAACTGCACCCAGTACGACGGCCACGTGATTGAGTCTACCGGACTCATCAAGATGGACTTCCTGGGACTGAAGACACTGTCTGAGCAGAAAGAGGCCTGCGCCATTATCAAGCAGACACGTGGCATTGATATTGACCTGGACCATATCCCCATCGACGACCCCAAGACTTATGAGCTTTATCAGCAGGGCCGCACCATTGGTACCTTCCAGTTTGAGTCGGCAGGTATGCAGAAATACCTCCGCGAGCTTCATCCTACGGTGTTCGAGGACCTCATTGCCATGAACGCCCTCTACCGTCCGGGACCTATGGACTACATTCCTTCGTTCATCGCCCGTAAGAATGGCCGCGAGGAAATCAAGTACGACATCCCCTGCATGGAGAAATACCTCAAGGACACCTATGGCATCACCGTCTATCAGGAGCAGGTGATGTTGCTGTCTCGTCAGTTGGCCGACTTTACCCGTGGTGAGAGCGATGCGCTGCGTAAGGCTATGGGTAAAAAGAAAAAGGACATCGTCGACGCCATGAAGCCTAAGTTCATTGAGGGTGGCAAGAAGAACGGCCACGACCCCAAGGTGTTGGATAAGATATGGGCTGACTGGGAGAAGTTCGCATCCTATGCGTTCAACAAGTCGCATGCCGCCTGCTACTCGTGGGTAGCCTATCAGACCGCTTATCTCAAGGCCAACTATCCTGCCGAGTTTATGGCTGCCATCATGTCGCGCCGTCGAGACCAGATAACGGAAATCACGAAGCTGATGGACGAGTGCAAGGCGATGGGTATTGCTACGCTGGGACCCGATGTCAACGAGTCGTATCAGAAGTTTGGTGTCAACAAGAAAGGAGAGATACGCTTCGGTCTGGCTGCCATCAAGGGTTTGGGCGATGGCGTCGCACAGGCTATCATCGAAGAGCGCGAGAAGAACGGCCCCTATAAGGACCTCTTCGACTTCGTACAGCGCGTCAACTTCAGTCAGGTCAACCGCAAAGCCTTTGAAGCCCTGGCGCTGAGCGGAGGCTTTGACAGTTTTGGGCTGCGCCGCGAAGACTTCTTCGCCCAGAATGCCAAGGGCGAGAGCACCATAGAGATTGTTATGCGCTACGGCCAGCTCTATCAGACTGAGCAGCAGCAGGCCCAGAACTCGCTGTTTGGCGATTTCGGCGCTCTGGAGATACAGACGCCGACACTGCCGAAGAGTGCCGACCGCTGGAGCGACATAGAACGACTGAACAAGGAACGTGAACTGGTAGGTATCTATCTGTCGGCACATCCTCTCGACGAATATAAGATTGTCCTTGACAACCTGTGCAATACCCGTTGTGACGAATTGGCAGATGTGGCCAATCTGGCAGGTCGCGAAGATGTTACCATCGGTGGCATCGTCACGGCGGTACGCACCGGTTTCACCAAGAACGGCAAGCCCTTCGGCATCGTCACCCTCGAAGACTTCGTAGGTTCTGGCGAACTGCCGCTGTTTGGCGAGGCGTGGGGCGAGAAGTCGGGCTTCTTCACCATTGGCGCGTCGGTATACATCACAGGTAAGGTTAGACCCCGCTTCTCATATAATCCCGATGGTCCCAAAGACCTCGGCATTACGGGCGTGGAGTTCCTTCAGACCATCAAGGAACGTGCTATCGACCGCATCACCATCTCGATGACTGCCGACCTGCTGAACGACGAGGTGGTGACAGAGCTGGGCGAACTGATTGCCGCCCACCCGGGCAAGACCAACATCTTCTTCCAACTGCACGACCTGACTGGCAAGAACCATGTACTCCTGAAGAGCACCACCAAGATGGTCGATGTGAAGAGCGAACTGATACAGTTTATTGAACAGACGCCCGCCCTGGACTATAAGATTAATTAGTGGCACAGCATTTGCTGTAGACACATTGAGATTTAAATAGTAAGTTGTAGAATCATCAAATTGTAAATTGAAATTATGGAAGTAACAATCACAAACGAGAATTTCGAGAGCCTGAAGAATGGCGCACAGCCATTAGTGGTAGATTTCTGGGCAACATGGTGCGGTCCCTGCCGTATGGTGGCCCCCGTCATTGCTGAGTTGGCCAAGGCCTACGATGGTAAGGTCGTTGTCGGCAAGTGCGACGTAGAGGAGTGCGAGGACCTGGCTGCCGAGTTTGGCATCCGTAACATTCCTACCATTCTGTTCTTCAAGGACGGTCAGGTTGTTGACAAGCTGATTGGCGCACAGCCCAAAGCCAATATCGAGGCTAAGATCCAGGCATTGCTGTAGTCAGCTGCCATGAGATACAAAGACCTGTTTGTCGACTTCGACGACACACTGTACGATACTCACGGCAATGCTGTCGTTGCGCTGAAGGAGACCTTCGAGGCGTTCCATCTGGAGCGTTATTTCAGTGACCCACAAGTGTTCTATGATGCCTATTGGATGGCCAATATCGACTTGTGGAGTCACTATTCGAAGGGCGACATCACGCGCGACTACCTCATCGTGGAACGTTTCCGTCGCCCGCTCAGCGTGGGTGACGGTTTGACTGTTACCGAAGCGTTCTGTCTGGAGATGAGCGACGTCTTCCTGGACTTCTGCTCCAACAAGCCGGGCGTGGTGGAAGGTGCCCACGAGTTGATGGACTACCTGAAGAGTAGGGGCTACCGCATGCATATGACCAGCAATGGCTTCCATGAGGTACAGTATAAGAAGTTGGCGGCTTGTGGACTGAGGGACTATTTCGATACCATTATCCTCAGCGAGGATGCTGGGGTCAACAAGCCTTCACCACTTTATTTCGACTTCGCCCTGAATATGTCTGGTGCAGAGCGCCAGACCACGCTGATGATTGGCGACAATATGCAGACCGATATCCAAGGGGCACTCCATGCTGGCATCGATGCGTTGTTGTTTAACCGCTGGGGCGTCGATGCTGATGAGGCTGAAAAACGACCGACCTTTGTGGTAGACCGTTTGCTACAAATCAAAGAGCTGTTGTAATTCCCGCTATGCAGACAAACATAGACCAGACCAAATGGTACGACCGCCTCTGGGCAGCCTTTATCTTTTTTACCCGACTGCCTTTCTGGCGCTGCCATCAGCCTCCACGAGAGTGTTATAAGACCGTGGTGGAGCACTGGCCGCTGACGGGCTGGCTGACGGGCGGACTGATGGCGGCGACATTGTGGGTGGGCAGCCACTACTTGCCATACCTTGTCGCTGTCTTGTTAGCCATCGTTGTCAGACTGTTGGTTACTGGTGCGTTGCATGAAGACGGACTGGCCGACTTCCTGGACGGCTTTGGCGGTGGCGGACGTGACCGTGAGCGCATCTTGGCTATCATGAAGGACTCCCACATCGGCACCTATGGCGTCTTGGGACTGATACTCTATGTCTCTCTCTTAGCTGCTGCCCTCTACTCACTGCCACCGACGCTGGCAGCACTCACCATCCTTGCTGCCGACCCGTATGCCAAGATGGTGACAGCCCAGCTCATCATGATGATGCCCTATGCCCGCACGGAAGAGGAGGCGAAGAACAAGACCGTCTATCGTAAGATGCAGTGGCCTGCCGCTATTGGTCTGGCTGTCCAGGGCCTCTTGCCGATGATAGCTTACATCTGGTGGACGGGCATCCAGTGGGAACTGCTCATCTTCATACCCTGTCTGGTGATGTACCTGCTCTACCTGCTGATATGGAACCGCCTGCGTGGCTATACGGGCGACTGTTGTGGCGCCGTGTGCCTGCTCGTCGAACTGACTGTCTACCTGACGGTGTTGGCTTGTTAAAACAATAGGTATATGAAGAAGATCATCCTGATTACAGGTGGACAGCGCTCCGGCAAGAGCACGAAGGCAGAGGCGCTGGCACTGAGCCTGAGCGCTCATCCGGTCTATGTGGCTACTGCCAAGGTGTGGGACGACGAGTTTCGTGAACGTGTCCGTCGTCATCAGGAACGTCGTGGCCCGGAGTGGACGAACATCGAGGAGGAGCTATACCTCAGTCGCCACGACCTGAGGGGTAGGGTGGCGGTTGTCGACTGTGTCACCCTGTGGCTGACCAATTTCTTCTTCGCTCATGACGAGGATGTCGACCGTTCTTTAGCAGCTGCCAAGCAGGAGTTCGACGCCTTTACTGCCCCTGATGCCACCTATATCTTTGTGACCAACGAGATTGGCATGGGAGGTGTCAGCGACAACGTGATGCAGCGCAAGTTCTCCGACTTGCAAGGATGGATGAACCAGTATATTGCCCAGCAAGCCGACGAAGTCATTCTGATGGTTAGCGGCATCCCCATGAAAATCAAGTGATAAGACATGAAAGCGTTTGACATACACCCTGTTGACCGTTCGCTACAGTCGGCCATTCAAGAGAAGATTGACAACCTGAACAAACCCAAGGGTTCGCTGGGACGCCTGGAGGAGCTGGCCATGCAGGTGTGTCTTGTCCAACAGACGCTGGAGCCCTCGCTGGCGCACCCCTGTCATCTGCTGTTGGGCGGTGACCACGGTATTGAGCGTGAGGGCGTCAGCGTCTCACCCCGCGAGGTGACGTGGCAGCAAATGATTAACTTCACGCGTGGCGGTGGCGGTGTCAACATGTTTTGCCGACAGCATGGCTTCCATCTGCGCATTGTCGATGTCGGCGTGGACTACGACCTGTCGCATGTCGAGGGCATCATAGACCGCAAGATAGCGCGTGGCACCAGGAACTTCCTCCACGAGCCGGCCATGAGCGAAGAAGAATTTGACCAAGCCATCCAGGTGGGCGTCGATTTAGTCGACGACTGTGTCCGTGAGGGCTGTCGTGTGCTGAGCATCGGCGAGATGGGCATTGCCAATACGTCGCCCAGCAGCATCTGGATGCACCTCTTCGGCAACATCCCTCTTGTTGAGTGTATTGGCGCTGGTGCTGGCCTCAATAACGATGGCATCCGTCATAAATATGAAGTTTTGAAGAAAGCTGTAGATAGGTTTAATGGGCTTAATGGGCAGCCTATTAAACCCATTAAACCCATAATGTTCTTCGGTGGCTTCGAGATGGTGGCCGCCATTGGTGCCATGCTGCGTGCTGCCGAGCAACACCTTATTATATTAGTGGATGGCTTCATTATGACGGCCTGTGCCATTGCAGCCATCCGTCTCTATCCTGCCTCGCAGGACTACATGATCTTCACCCATTGTGGTGATGAGAGTGGTCACAAGCGCATGCTCGACATCGTTGCTGCCAATCCCCTGTTGCATCTTGGCCTGCGCCTTGGAGAGGGAACTGGAGCCCTCTGCGCCTTCCCCCTTGTCGACAGTGCCGTCCTCATGATGAACGAGATGAACAACTTCGACAACGCCCAGATTACGAAGTACTTCTAAATCGTCAGCAGCCTGGCGATGCGTACCTTATCTGTATATAAAGTATGTGCCGCCATCACTCTGCCCATATTTCTGCAGCAGCGTCTGGATGTATTCTGCATTCTTGCGCACACGCTCCTCATTGCCGTCGTAGCCATTGATGAGCACCACCAGATGGCGCGTGTCAATGGTCATCTTCGTACGTTCGTGGTCGCTGGTAGGCGTACCTACACCTCCTTCCGCATCACGGTAGACGGGCAGACCGTGAATGTTGATCATGCCGCGACCAATACCCTCGTAAGGCTCTCCCTCGCGTCCTACGCCTAACGTCAGCGTGTCGCCCACGAACTTGTCTGCATCAAAGCCCCCAATGCTATAGCCAAATGCGATGGATGCCAGGTTGACAAGGTCGACGAGCGTGTCTCTTTGGTACAGCTCCTTGCCCTGCAACACTCTGCGTATCAGCGCCTCCGAAGCGGGACGATAACGTGACGGGTCTTTGCCACACGCCTTGTACACTCGTCGTGTCGCTGCTATACTGGTCATTTCCTTCAGTGACTCCGTCGTCAGCTCCGCACGACAACTGTTACCAAGAGCCTCTATCTCCTGCCACAACTCCCGACAATATGCCGTGTTTACCACCTGCGCTTCCACGCATGCTCCGACAAACTCAGGGCATACACGCTCAATTTCTTGTGATACGATAACCTTCATACCTTCCAATTTTGTACTCTCGGTGCAAAGGTACCATATTTTTTTGAACTATGCAAAGTATTAGGGCACAAAGGGGGGTGACCCCTTTGTGCCCTTTTTGTTTTTAGCTAACAGTCATCAGCCTACTTGTGAACCGGGCTTTACGTCCTTGGTGGTGGTGACTACGCTGAGGCTCTCGTCAGCATCGACAGCAGAGAGAATCATGCCTTGGCTCTCGATGCCCATCATGGTGCGAGGGGCGAAGTTGGCGACAAACAGGATGCGCTTGCCGATGAGGTCCTCGGGATTCTCGTAGAAGGCGGCAATGCCCGAGCAGATGGTGCGGTCGGTGCCTGTGCCGTCGTCGATGGTGAACTGCAGGAGCTTCTTAGACTTCTTGACCTTCTGGCAGTCCTTGACCAAGCCGACACGGATGTCGAGCTTCTCAAAGTCCTCGAAGCTGACGGTGTCCTTGACAGGAGCAGCCTTGTATTGCGCAGCTTGATTAGCTTTCTTGGTGGCCTCGAGCTTGTCGAGTTGCTTCTGGATGACGTCGTCCTCAATCTTCTCGAACAGCAGGGCGGGTTCACCCAACTGGTGGCCTGCCTTCAGCAGGTCGGTAGAACCCAGCTGCTCCCACTCGAAGCTGTCGATATTCAACATCTCGCGGAGTTTCTTCGAAGAGAATGGCAGGAATGGCTCGAAGGCGATAGCGAGGTTGGCTGTGAGCTGCAAGCAGATGTTCAGAATCGTCTCGCAACGCTTGGGGTCGGTCTTCCAAACCTTCCAGGGCTCGCACTCAGTGATGTAACGGTTGCCGATGCGTGCTAGGTTCATGGCCTCGAACTGGGCATCGCGGAACTTGAACTGGTCGAGCAGTGCCTCAACCTTAGCCTTTACATCCTTAAACTCCTCAAGAGCCTGCTTATCTACATCCTGCAGTTCGCTACGGGCAGGAACGACGCCGTTCCAATACTTCTTGGTGAGTTGCAGGGCACGGTTGACAAAGTTGCCATAGACAGCCACGAGCTCGTTGTTGTTGCGGTCCTGGAAGTCCTTCCAGGTGAAGTTGTTGTCCTTGGTCTCGGGGGCGTTGGCAGTCAGCACGTAGCGCAGCACGTCCTGTTTGCCAGGCATGTCGACGAGGTATTCGTGCAACCAGACAGCCCAGTTGCGCGAGGTGGAAATCTTGTCGTTCTCCAGGTTGAGGAACTCGTTTGAGGGTACGTTGTCAGGCATGATGTACTTGCCGTGGGCCTTCATCATAACGGGGAAGATGATGCAGTGGAACACGATGTTGTCCTTGCCGATGAAGTGCACCAGACGGGTGTCTTCGTCCTGCCACCATTTCTCCCAGTTGCCCCACTTCTGGGGCTCCTTCTCGCAGAGCTCGACGGTGTTAGACACATAGCCTATGGGTGCGTCGAACCACACATAGAGCACCTTGCCGTCGGCACCCTCTACGGGTACAGGAATACCCCAGTTCAAGTCGCGCGTCATGGCACGGGGCTGCAGGTCCATCTCCAACCAGCTCTTGCACTGGCCGTAGACGTTGGGGCGCCATTCCTTGTGGCCCTCTAAGATCCACTGCTTCAGCCAGTCCTGGTACTCGTTCAGTGGCAGGTACCAGTTCTTGGTGCTTTTCAGCACGGGAGTAGAACCGGAGATGGTAGACTTGGGGTTGATGAGTTCTGTAGGACTCAGGTCGCGGCCGCACTTCTCGCACTGGTCGCCGTAGGCACCCTCGTTGTGGCAGTAGGGGCACTCGCCCGTGACGTAGCGGTCAGCGAGGAACTGCTTGGCCTCCTCGTCGTAGAGCTGTTCGGTAGTCTCCTCGACCAGCTTGCCCTCGTCATAGAGCTTGCGGAACCAGTCGGCAGCAAACTTGTGGTGCGTCTCACT
>OMQN01000008.1 GCA_900313235.1 uncultured Prevotellaceae bacterium
GTTGGGCTGTTCGCTGTTATTCACTTTGACCACCACCTCGTTCATGCGCTTGTCGCGATATAAGAAAGGTGTCACGTCGATGGTGAAGGGGGTGTAGCCGTAGCCGTGCTGTCCTGCCTTCTGTCCGTTGACGAAGACTTCGGCCTTCTGGTAGACACCCTCGAAGTGAAGCTTTACCAGTTCACCAATGGGAGTCTTGAAGCTTTTGCGATACTCGCCATTACCTGCGGCATACCAGCCACCACCCGTGCCAGTAGGGCCTTTCTCAGGATCGGGAGCCGTAAAGATGTCCCAGTCGTGAGGTAAATCTACACTGATGGTCTTACCGTTGTGAGTAAACTTCCAACCGTCATCGAAGAGTTGGTTTGTCTGTGCTGAGGCGCATATAAAGGCCACCAACATCATGGTGCATAAAAAGAAACGCTTCATGTCAGTAATAATAGAACAAATGGTTATAAGTTAGATTTATGCTGCAAAGATACAAAGAAATATCTAATTAACCAAGAATTCGCATAAAATAACATGAGGTGCAACCCTTCAAACGAGAAAAGCTGGAATCGTAGGGATGTGTCCAACTTTCTGGGTTCACTTCATCCTCTTAAATCCTTGGGGTTCAAGATGAATAAGATACAGCTAACACAGATGCGAGATAGCTGTATTTGCATGCTAAGAACAGCTAAAACAGTGCTGGCTTAGCTGTTCCCGCAGCTGTATCAGCTGTATATTTCAGAAAAGGACCCCACATTCCCCCGATGCCTTTATTTACAGGGGTTCCAGGGTGGGGAACCCATCTTGAGGTTCCCCACAGATTCCCCATATATTCCCCCTTTCAATATATCTTAAATGCCCACCAATTATACGAATTGAACGATTTTTGGCACAAGACAGATTGACAACTGAAGATTGACAGATAGGGTGGGGAACCTGTGGGGAATGTATGGGGAACCTCGGAAAGGGTTCCCCACCTCTCTATCCCTTTCTACATCGGCATTCCGAGAGATTTGTGGGGAATGTGGGACATATAGTCTTTTCGTTAATATGCAATAACCCTGCCTTCTCATACTAGAAAGCAGGGTTATTGATATCGGAGGTGGTGATTACTTTAATTCACCACGACCTTACGCGTCGTTCCGTCTTTCATTCGAATGATGTTTAGGCCTGGCTGTGGTTCAATAAGATGTTTTCCATCAAGAGAGTAAGAATGACTATCCTTAACATCATTTTTTACTGTGTTGTTAATACCAGTCATATCTTTCTCTTCAACCCATACAAATTTCTTCCAGCCTTCACATGCTTTATACAGGTTCATTGTACCTTTAGGAATGTAAAATGAGGCATTGTTGAATATGGTAGAGGAAAATGTATTCTCATTTATATCCATTGGTTCCATTATCATACTGTTAATCTCTACCATATCTCCTTTAATATTGTTGAAATAAAAGGCTTTGTCGTCAATGCTTTTTACACTGTTTGGGATTGTAATACTAGTGAGATTGTTACAATTGCAGAAAGCCATATAACCAATGCTCGTCACGCTGTTGGGAATGGTGACGGAGGTAAGGCCAGAGCAATCGTTGAAAGCCATATAACCAATGCTCGTCACATTGTTTCCGATAGTGACAGAGGTGAGGCCAGAGCAATACTGGAAAGCACTGTTCCCAATAGTCGTTACGCTGTTTGGAATCGTAATACTTGTGAGATTGCTACACCAATAGAATGCCTCGGCTTTGATGCTTGTTACGCTATTTGGAATCGTAATGCTAGTGAGTCCACACTGGTAGAATACCCCAGGTTCTATGCTTGTTACGCTGTTTGGAATCGTAATACTTGTAAGATTTCCACAATATTGGAATGCACTACTTCCTATGCTTGTTACACTATTTGGAATTGTAATACTCGTGAGTTTGCCGCAGTTTTTAAATGCATTGGATCCTATGTTTGTTACGCTGTTTGGAATCGTTATTGATTGTAGATTTCCGCAGTTAGCAAATGCCCAACTATTAATTTCAGTAATTCCATTTGGTATATTTATATCTTTGAGAACAGTCTCATTCAGTATAAGTTCATACCTCTGAATATCACCAAAATACCCTTTATAGAAGTCCATCATACACCATTGGCTAAGGTCTTCAATATGTATTCTTTCCAAAGGTATTAAATTTGTATAGCTTGAGCCACTCCAATAACTAGCAAAAGCTTCTTTCCCGATTTTTTTTATTGTTGGTGGAAGATAAATATCAGTGAATTTATTATAGACACAATTCTTTCTATAGCTAGGGCTATTTTCGTTATCCGTATAAATTAAGTTTGTAAATGTGTAATCTCCAATGGAAGTTACTTTTCTCAGACGTCCCATATAAGAAACCTCAGATGGTATTTTTAGAATATCGATATTTGAATAACCAGTAGAATAATAGTGTATATAATCTCGATTAAAATTAGAATCATGTATTGTTCTACTATATATCCCCTCTGCTGTAACCTCGAGTTCTTTACCGTCATTAGAGTAATTGTAATAGATAGTGACACCATCAGCATTTACAACTGCAATGTCGTAGGCGAAAACCTTCGTTCCTGCCATGCTCATTAATAGAGTAAGCAGAAAAGTAAATTTAAAATGATTCATAATCATTGCGTTTTAAGTTATTATTTAACAGTAGGAACTGGGAGCAACGTCCCTGTTCCTACTGCGATTACTTTACTTCGCCACAACCTTACGCGTCGTTCCGTCTTTCATGCGAATAACGTTCACGCCCTTCTTCGGGGTGTCCACGCGTTTACCATCGATGGTGAATATCATGGCACTGCCATTTTTGCTACCCATTATCTGGTCAATGCCAGTTTCTTGAGTGAATGTACCAGTAACTGTTACATCGTGTGCAGGCATTGTTGCAGGAATCTCACTCCATCCGCTGAAGGTATATCCTTCCTTGGTTGGTGCTGGTTCTGGCGTAATAGTTGCACCATACTCAACATCCAATGTTTTGTATACTACACCATCCACCTTATAAGTCAGCTTATACTTGTTTACTTCGAATGTACCAGTAACAGTTACATCATGTGCAGGCATCGTTGTAGGTAATCCGGTCCAGCCGCTGAATGTATATCCTTCCTTGGTTGGTGCTGGCTCTGGGGTAATCGTTGCGCCATACTCAACATCGTAGGACTTGTACACTTCTCCATCCACCTTATAAGTTAGCTTATATGTATTAATGCTGAACGTACCTGTAACAGTTACATCGTGGGCAGGCATCGTTGTAGGTAATCCATTCCATCCAGAGAAGGTGTATCCTTCCTTCGTTGGTTCAGCTTCAGGTGTGATAGTTGCACCTTCTTCAACTTGATATGACTTATATATATTATCGTCAATCATGTATGTGAGAATGTACATTGGCATGATTTTTACTATGTTATTAAATCCACTCCATGGCTCAACTGCTTTGTAAGTATCGAGTGACTCTTCTGGCACATGAAGTGTAGCATATTCTATATAAGAATCTGTAAATGCATCACTATTTGTGCTTGGAACGTTTTCTGCATAGCAAAACATGTCAGTGAGGTCAGAACATTTTGCAAAAGCCTGAGATCCTATTGATTTTATTCCACTCCCAATGGTGATGGAGGTAAGGCCTTTGCAACCATTGAAAGCATAATTACCAATACTCGTCACGCTGTTGGGGATGGTGACAGAGGTCAGGCTAGAACATTCATAGAAAGCTTTACCGCCAATACTCGTTACACTATTGCCTATGGTGAGGGAGGTTAGGCTAGAACAGCTATAGAAAGCATAATTACCAATACTCGTCACGCTGTTGCCGATGGTGACTGAAGTAAGGCCAGTGCAGGAATTGAAAGCATAACTTCCAATAAACGTCACGCTGTTGGGGATAGTGACGGAGGTAAGGCCAGAGCAAGCAGAGAAAGCAGACTCGCCAATACTCGTCACGCTGTTGGGAATGGTGATGGAGGTAAGGCCAGAGCAATAATAGAAGGCACTACCGCCAATACTCGTCACGCCATCAGGGATAACCAAATTTGTGATTTCCGTATTTTCATCACTATAAAGATGATGAGCGTATTCCAACGGATTAGCAAACCCACCGGAGAAAGAGATTCCGCACCATGCAGCAATATCACTGACAATTACCTTGGTAAGGCTAGAGCAATAATAGAAGGCACTACCGCCAATACTTGTCACGCTATTGCCAATGGTAACGGAGGTCAGGCTATAGCAATATTCGAAAGCATAACTGCCAATACTCGTCACGCTGTTGGGAATGGTGATGGAGGTAAGGCCAGTGCAGAAATTGAAAGCATTTTCACCAATACTCGTCACGCTGTTGGGAATGGTGATGGAGGTAAGGCCAGTGCAGAATTTGAAAGCATAATTACCAATACTCGTCACGCTGTTGGGGATGGTGACAGAGGTCAGGCTAGAACATTCATAGAAAGCAGAAGAGCCAATACTCGTCACGCTGTAAGTGACATTATCATAATTGACAGTCTCTGGAATTGCTATATTTCCCACATATTTATCAGGATTTCCTGTTACCTCAGCTTGTTTAGCTTTAGCTACAAGATTATAATAAATACCGTCAATCTCTACAGCATCAGCAAATGCAAAAAGAGGGAATAAAGCCAATAAAAACGTAAATAGATTCTTTTTCATAATGCGTAGTATTTAATTTGTAAATAAGTATTTCTCATCATAGAAATGAAACTAATGAATCATTTTTATTATTTCTTCTATTCTTTTTTTAAACTTATATGGCACAGCCTGTTGGGGATTATAAAGTTGCCAATATGTTTCTGCCAACTTTTGATCGTATGGTTTACCCTTTAGTAACAATGGTCTATTCGCCAATTCATCTAAAAAAACGCAAATATAGTGCTTGTGCTCATTTTGCATATTTATGTCTGGACTATCCCAGTTATATATTGTATATTCAGAATCGTTAACAATAATCAAGCGTTTCAATGAGGAATGCAAATATGCTTGACCTATAGTGTTGCCTTCTTCATCTGTTTTGTAACAATATACACCTTCATAATCCTTGAGAAATACCAAATTAACGATATATTTTTCAAGACAATTGTTTTTGGGGAATCCCATACGCTTTCCTTTTTGCCTATCGCTCCCCCAACTTCGGCGGTTCAACATAGTAATTATATGGAAACAAAAAGGGCGCGGGAGAAACTTTCTGTCGCTTATCTCACATCCTTGGCCTTCGCATTGCCCTTTCTACTGAGATAAACAACTCAGCCGGCCCACGCCATTGCGTATTATAGAGAATGCATGAAGCCAATAATGGCTATCAAGCATTGAGGTATAATACACCTTACGTGGACGCTTCGTTGCACTTATCTTCTAGTAGAAACCAAAGGTTGCGAAGTTTTGGATGTAGAAGATAACGTTCTGAAAACGTCCTTCGAGGCCTGCCTTACAAGTGGCTTGTGGCCTCTGTTCCATCGATGTCTTGACGTGTCCAGCCACACGTGGTCCGGCCTTGTCAGTTGCAAAGATAGAGAATAAATTTGTAACTTCCAAATAATTCACGGAAAAAGTATTAGGACTGGCAATCGCCAGCCCTAATGATAGCAAGACAAATATCCTGTTAGAATCATTATGGATTATTATTCATCCTATATGTCCTTTTCGGTTATATCTTTTTCAGCCCTAGGCATTTTCGGTTTTAAGGGTTATACATTCTATATTAGAATATCGACTCAATAGTCTTGTCGACAATCTCATTAAAATACTTTTCTTTAATTGATCCGAGACGACGATAAATGTCGCGCTCAACGTATCCAGCAATTATTTGGCATTTTACCTAACTTGGTTTGGCAAACGAATGGCCAATAAGCATTTCGTCAGTAAGTGGATATGAATACTGAGGATTGATTTTGTCATTTGATGTAATAAGAACCAGATACAACAATCCCATCTCATCCTCTTGTAGTTCATCGTTTGAAACGATAATTGCTGGATGAGGCTTGAAGGTTCCATCAGGGAAAAGGAAGTTGACCTCAACAATGTCTCTCTGATGGAACTTCATAGGTAACGCGCTATTACGTGAGACATACTTTTCTTAGAGTGGCTCATAAAGGCCTCTCTTTCCTCAAGATAGGTCTCAGACTCCTTGTAGGTTTGTTCAGCAGGAGAGGTCGACCGTTGAGTAAACAATCCTGTAGCAAGTAATGCGGCCAACTTGCGGCGGGCCAGGGCATTGTTTTGATTGTATGACAACGTAACTGTACACATAATCTTACTTGTAAGTAGGTTTCACATTGCAAAGATAGAGAATAAATTTGTAACTTCCAAATGAATTGAAGAAAAAAATAGGAATGGTAATCGCCTGCCATAGTGGTAGCAAGACTAATTTTGATTCCTCCCTATCGCTCACCCATAAAAACAGGGTTCACACTTATTGCACGATATATCAACGGTTTGCGCGTGAATGTGAAGGCAAATTTTAAGTAAAAACTTCTGTAAGGTATACTTGGTGTGCCCAGATTATTGGGGGAAGAATGTGTCAATGCAGCCAATACTCGATTCATTATCTTCCTGTTTATTAGCAACTTAACCGTTTCAATCTGTGTCAATCGCTTGTAACCTCTTGACAAGGGCTTTTTTATTTCGTAACTTTGCATTGACATACTTATCAATCAAGAGTGTTAATCCAACGGAATGGAGTCGCCAGTTGATGTCAAGGGGCGCAAATGGCAGGCAGCTGACGACTCCGTTATTTTAAAAAGTATGAAAGATGAAAAAGAGTATGATTATATCGAAAGAAATGGTTACCTTTGCAGAATTAATTAAACAATCAATGATGAAAAGAACAATATTGACGTTGGTCGCTTTACTGGGCATGGTTTCTGCCTGGTCGCAAACAGACGAAATAAGTAAGGAACAGGCAGATAAGCTGAACGCTATCACCCTCAAGTTGATGGAGCAGAAACGATATGACGATGCCATCAAAGCCAAGGAGCGTGAACTTGTCATACTGAAATCGCTGTATGGTGAAACGGATAGCACTTACATCAAACAGTTTGCTTTCAGCGCAAAGTTGTATTACAGGAACAAGCAGTCAGCAGAAGCAATCAATGTGATAGAAAAGGCTGCAAACCTTTATGCTGCAAATGTCAGCAATAACGATGCTTTGTATGCGTATTATCTGGACAATCTGTCATTGTATCAGCTCTCAGTCAATGATTATGTCAAAGCTGCGGAAAACTGTAGGAAAGCATTAACTATCTATGAGAAGTTGGGTCGTAACGATTATGACTTGGCTGTTATTCTAATGCATATGGCAGAGGCTAGCCATTATATTGACCAGACATCAGAGGCTATCAAATATGAGATACGAGCTCTGAATATTATCAAGAAAATATGTGGCGAGCATTCTGATGAGTATCTTGAAGAACTGCCCTATCTGCACAAATACTATACTGCTGTAAACGACGAGAAAAACGCCAAGCAGGTGGAAGATAAGATAGCCAGACTAAACAAAGAAAAGGAAGAAGGCATTGTCGACCTTCCCGAGCCTATCATCTTCAAAAGTGCGGAAGAATGTCGTGAGCATAATAGCGATGCATTCGAATGCATTAAATACTACCTGACTCATAAGGTTAGTGCCCCACAGATTGATCAGGCTGCAAGGTATATTCTTAATTGGAGCGAAGCAAGTGCTGATGTGACTATCAATATTGGCAAAGAGATGGCCCCTCTGGCTTCCGAAAAGAACCCTGCTTATTTGGTTGCCTATATCGCCTCTTGCAGCTATGTCTGTCTGACGGAAAACATGAAAGAGCTTGACGAGCAACATTTTATTCAGGCCATTGACATCCTCCTCCAGTTCTACAAACCCAACAGCCAGCTGACAGGCAAGGTTGACTTATTGGAAAACTACTTGAAGTTGCAAGAAAAGGGGAAATTGGAAAAGACCCTTCGCAAAGTTTTTGCGGAAGAGAAGAAATAATAGGCTCATTTTTATGCATCAGAAGGATAAGAAATATGAACGAATAGCAATGCTTAAAAGTCGAAAAGCAGAATTAGACAGCGAAACATTAAAGTTGTTTAATGCTTTTTGTGATACAAATTGTGGAGAAGATGATGGTTTTATAGACGTTTTATTTCCTATTCTTGCCCCAACGAAAATCGGCTTTGAAGATCTTTATGAGGGAGTGTTTAGTTCTTTTATTCATTTCATATTGGATGACGAATATGCTTCCATTTTTTATAGCTATCTTCACTTAGAAGAAAATAGTTCATGTGTACGTTACCCCCTTATTAAGCCAATGAGGAACAAACGTCCTGTCGCTCATGCCATTTATATTAATATTGCTATAACCAATTTCTTCTACCTCAATGCTTATGGATGGAGTGAGCGTCAGCTCTTTATTGATGAATCATCTAAAGAGACATCCGCTTTGCCAGAACTAAGTGCTACAGAATGGCTCGCAGGACGAATATACCAAAATGATCAGCAAATAATTGACAGTCTTTTTCAATCCTTAATAGACGGTAGCTGGACAGAACGATGGCGCACTTATTTTTTATGGGCGATTTCACTCAGTGGAAATCAGAAGTTAATAGATCAGCTGTGCAATATACTGGGAAATGAAGCCTATCGAGGAATGAGTGATGATGTTGTCAGAGCTCTTTGTGATGGGCACGCCAACTGTATGCTAACTCTTTTACATTTTACACTTGATTCCTATTTAAAAAATGGCGATTGGATGCTAAATGGAGTTTATGATGACTATGTCATAAATGAAATATTCCATAAGTTTGGTCTTGACTATTTACCAATAGAGGAGGAGTATAATGCATTAACCCTACTCATTGGTTGTTTGGAAAGTGAGATACAAAGAAATGAAGCACTCTCGTCAGACGTCTTTCTCAATACGTACATAGGCTTGGCGACCACGGCCTTTTACAATGGTGAATTAGTATGGGATAAGGCTAATCAATTCAACAACGAAGGGTCGGAAATGCATATCAAAGCAGCCCTATTGTACTATAGTCATACGTGGACGATGCAAGCATACCACGTACTATCCACAAGGGTTATGGAAAAATGGAGTCATAATCTGTCTGTGATGGCTTATGCCGTTCCAGGATTTATGAACCGTATTGATATGACAGGGCGCTGGAAAGAAATCCATATGTGCGACATTTCTGAATTCTTGTGTACTGAAGATGACCTTAGAAAAATGTATTATTTCTTTAAAGACCTTCTTTCCAATCTTCCTCCAAAACTAACTTATCAGGAAATGACAGCATATTGGGAGTATAAAAAGCTGACACGTTCAGAGGTTATAGCAAAGATGGCAGCAATTGTATGGTTCCTTGATGACAAGAAGCTCAAGGACGACGTGATTGACTTTATAGACCAAAGTGAATGTATTGGAGTTTTCATAAAGCTATGCCTCGGAAAACCTCGTGGAAAAAAACAACTCAGATTTCTTATTCAGTCGCTTGGTTGCAGAAGAGAAGATGCTAGATGCTGGGCATACTCCATAGTCAAAAATCTAAAGTTGTCTTCCAAAGAAATGGATCAAATAAAGAAGTTACAAAAATCAAAATACATAAAGACTCGCCAAATGGTAAAAGAAATAGAGGATTCACAGAGCCAGATTTTTGATTTCAGCCATTCAACTAAATGAACGATAATAGTTGAGCATCTATTAACATGCCTCAACCCCAGTGCACATCGGTGTTTGAGGCATGTCATGTTAATAGGTTAATAGTTTTCTTGCAACCCCCTTTTTCTATCCCTTGGCAGTTTGTTAGAAATAGTAAAAAGCTGCCTGTGCCCTCCATTATTTATACGCAATCTTGAAATAGTTGAGCAATAACTTGTACTGGTCTTGAGCCGTCAGACAGGTATCCATAAGGAAACCGTTGACGTGGCCCCACTCTTTCAAACCACGATAATAGAACATTTTAAGCTCGTCGGTGATAATGAAAGGGACAATACCATTAGCCAGACACTCCTTGAATAGGAGCAAACGGCCAACACGACCATTGCCGTCCTGGAAAGGATGAATCTGTTCAAAACGTACATGGAAATCGATGATGTCTTCCAGCGTCTTTCGCTTGTTGTGATTATAGGTGGAGAGCAAAGCCTTCATCTGCTGATGCACCTCCTTAGGAGAACAAGTCTCCTGTCCGCCGACTTCGTTTGGCAGTCGTTTATAATCGCCAACAGCAAACCAGTCCTTTCGGCTATCTGATGTGCCACTCTTCAATAGCAGATGGAGTTGTTTGATGAAACCCTCTGTCAACGAGTCCCCTGTATGGTCAATGATATAGTCGATACATCGGAAGTGGTTAACTGTTTCAACAATGTCGTCAACATTGACGGATTCATCGGTAATGCCAATGGTGTTCGTCTCAAAGATATAGCGTGTCTGATCGTGCGTCAGGCGACTACCTTCTATATGATTGGAGTTATAAGTCAGGTCAATCTGTGTACGATGATAGATACCACCCTTCAGCCTTGCCTCTTTCTGTTCTCGCAGTACTGCCAATAGAGGTGACACCTTCTTCTTGACTGCACCTCGCTGTGGCATAGCAGCATCGGCTGGGATGTTCCACGTCTTGCCAACGAGAAATGCACCATCAATCTTTCCGTTCGCACAATAGTTGCGAGCCGTTCGCTCCGAAATGCCATATTTCTCGGCAAATTGCATTACTGATATATACTCCATCGGTCAAATAGTACTCACTATTGCCTTCTATCGGCAAGTTATTAGTTCGTTTTCAACTGCAAATATACTACTTTTTGCCGATAGCGGCAAGTTTTTACCTATTTTTCTTGCAAAAACCTTATTTCTTTTCTTCATATTCTGCTTCCATTTCTTTAAGCTTATTTGTCATCTTCTCAATCAGTGGTACATAGTACTTGTGTACTTCCTCGGCTGTAGGCGTGTGGCCACCAGGGAAATGAAACGAGTGAGAGTAGTACTGTAGAAATAGTGGCTCAAAATGTGCCAGCGTGTCTTGTTCACCGAAGATGCCCCAAATACGATCCTTATAGGCTGGAATGTAGGTGTCAAACTGGTGTGCCTCCATCTCTGTAAACTCGGCAATTAGCTTTTCATCGATTATGAAGTCCTGCTGGCCATCTTTGCGAGGCGATTTATATTGATGTGCGCCAATTCGTGGCTTCAGGAATTCAGTCATCTTAAAATGTGGATTGCCCAGCAATGCCGGCAGGCCGAGTGTTGAGGCTATCATCTGCGCATAGAACGAACCACAACTATTGCCCACCAATACATCAGGCTTCTCACGGTCTATCAAGTCACGGATATAGTTGACAGCTTCCTTCGGATGCATTGGCAAGTCTGGCGTCAGTACCTCTACCTTGTCTTTTAGGGCCTCCTTCAATGCTATAGCAGGCACACACTGGCCACTGGCATAGAATCCATGTAAGAATAGTATTTTCTTCATAATAATCAGGAGTTTCCTATTATTAAATCTGCTGCGAAGATACGAAAAAACTTCCATACCACCAGCGATACGGAGGATTCTTTTGTGTTTAATTAGGAGTTTATTGATTTCAATGGGCTCTTTGAGCGCATTGCAGATGTGTCAATAAGGCTATCGACGGATCCGTTATTTGTCTGATTTATAGTATTTTGACTCTCCTATCCTGTGTCAATAGCGTATTGCCTCTTGACAAAGCTGTTTTTCTTTTGTACCTTTGCATCGACATACTTATCAATCAAGAGTGTTAATCCAAAGGAATGGAGTCGCCAGTTGGTGTCAAGGGGCGCAAATGGCAGGCAGCTGACGACTCCGTTAATTTTAAAAAGAATGAAACTATGAAAACAAGAATGACTAAACTTTCCTTGCCTGTTTGTTGGAAATGTTGTATCTTTGCAGAATACAAGCATTAACCAAGCAATCAGGGACGAGTTACTCGAGAATATTAAAAATATGCTCCATAAAAATGAATAGAAAACTGAAATCATTGATGCAGCAGTTGCTGCAAAGCCCACGGCGCTTTCCTGTTGAGTTTGCCCTGGGAATGGTGTTCTTTATCATAGCAGTGTGGGACAGTGAGTCATCCACATGGAATGAGACATCGGCACGGATGGAGAGCGTAGTAAACAGTGACATCTTGTGGTTCTTCGTTCCGTTGATGGTGTTGACTTTCTGGCTCCATCGTGTTAACCGTTGGGCCTACATTGCATCGTCCTTCCTCTTCCTGCCCCTGATGGTCCTCGACCTGAAGCCGTTCCTGTGGACTTACGGTTTTGGATTCACCTACGTCTTAGCAGGTATTCTGTTGATAGTAGGCAACAAACGGATGAACAATCGCCCGTTTGCGGCTCATGCTCTGCATGTGGTCACTCAGATATTCTTCGGCTTACTCATTACCCTCATTCTCAATTTAGCGGTGATAGCTATTGTGGCCTCGTTCTTCTATATCTTCGGCATCGAAGAACCTAAGCATCTCTATGAACATATCATCCAGTTTATCTGGTTTGTGCTGGCTCCGCAGGTATGTTGCACGCTGATTCGTCAGAACGAGGACGAGGTTACAGAACCCTTCAAGATTCTCAGGCTCATTCTAAACTTCATCCTCTCGCCAGCCGTTATCATCTATACCGTCATCCTCTATACCTATTTTATAAAGATAGTCTTCGAGTGGGACTTGCCCAAAGGCGGAGTAGCTTGGATGGTAATGGCCTTCATCACGGCTACATTGGTAGGTCGCGTGGCACAGTCGATACTCAGTCAGCGTTATTACGACTGGTTCTACAACCGTTTCACGCTGATAGCCATTCCACCACTCATCATGTATTGGATAGGTTCCATCTATCGCATCCGTCTCTATAGCTTTACAGAGAGCCGTTTCTACCTGATGGTGGCAGGTTTGCTGATGACCATCTTCGTTGTAATGCTATGGAAGGAGCGGACCCGTAAGTACCAGCTTATGGCACTTATCTTTGGTGCAGCTATCATCCTCTTCACCTATATCCCTGGCATTTCTGCCAAGAGCATCGGACTGAGTTGTCAGAAGCAGCGACTCACCCAGCTTATTAGCGAAATGAAACTGACAGATGCCAAAACGGGCAAGTTGAATGATGAGCTCGACATGAGACGCATCAAACAGGACAGTCTGTTGTGCGAGAAATACAAGGATGTCAGCAGCGTCATACACTATGTCCGCAATGAAATTGGAACCGATGAGTTTGAAAAACAATATGGCGAATGGTCGCACTCGGAATATAGTTTCGACTATGATAAGAAAAAGACAAAATACTCTATATGTATTGACGACAACCCTTATACTTATACAAGGAGAAAGCCTGTAGAGTTAGGTGACTACACCATTATGCTTCCTGAGAAGGATTATGATTGTGATTTCGAAAATGGAATTTTCACCGTTAGCCGAGATAAGGGCGCTGTCGTCCTTGAATACCCCATCAATGCGATGATTAAGAAGGACACGATGCTGCTGCATCATCCTGAGCAACTGCTCACCTATCGTAATGACTCGCTTATGATGGTACTCCATAGTATCAGCATTGATGATACCATTGTGACAGATGCCATCAGGTTCTCAGATTTCCAGCTGTTTAAGAAAAAGTAGTAGATTACATAAACCCCAATTATTACAATACTGAAATAAAACAATGAGTAAAACATATCATACAAAAAAGGCATTTAAGCAAAAGATTTACAATATTATTCAATCACAAGAAAAGCTATCTGCTGAGAGTGGCGTAACGACTTTAGCCACTGAAGCTCAATTTCTCAATGCTTACTCAAAGGCAAAAGCCCAACATACCAGACACCCATCAGGAACGAAAGCAACTGGTCTAAAACAATGGTTTAAAGGCAAACCGAGAGTAGCGGATCAGAGAGACCACTTGGGCGAAACAGAAGTACAAAGTTCACGATTAAGAATTGATCGTAGGGCAGGTAATCATTTTGCTCGCCTAAAGATTAAAAAGGATCTCCGCACACTAATGAATGGCTTGAATACTAAAGAAGAGTGCTCAGAGAGTCCGTCACTCTGACGCATTGATTCCAATGCATATTCCATGTTTATTAATAGTTTGGCGAACATTTAACATGCCTCAAGCCCCGATGTAGAAAGGGCTTGAGGCATGTTATGTTAATAGGTTAATAGTTTTCTTGCAATGAACTGTCATAGCGATCCCTGTGCTTCCGAATCCCATGGCTTCATTCTACTCTGAAAGTGATAGGAATCATGTATTTGGTTCTGACAGCTTCTCCATTCAGTTTGCCAGGAGCCCATTTCGGCATACTGCTTACTACCCGTAGCGCTTCCTCGTCGAGAGACTGATAGACACTCTTCACGACTTTGGGTTCCGTGATGCGTCCATCTCTTTCCACCACAAAGGAAACGATGACACGCCCTTGCACACAGGTATCCTCACAATCGTCTGGATAGCGAATGTTCTCTGTCAGATAGTCGAACAGTGCTTTCTGGCCACCAGGGAATGAAGGCATTTGCCCCCATCCACAGCAAAAGAGCTTCGTGGATGCTTTCTTCACAGCGGGAGGCGCAGGCATGGTTTCCATCGCACACTCTGTCATTTCACTACAAGACGACAAGACAGTCAGAACTGCCATAATACCAATAATAGATTTAGTACTTGTCATAATTCATATATTTTTTATGGGTTTGATGTTGCAAAGATACAACAAGAAAACAGCGATGTCAAGAGGCATCGAGCGATAGACACAAATGGAAAACTTATTCTGTTGAATATCAGGAACTTGAATTCTTCTAAAACCCAGTATTGACACAACAAGGTTGCACTGAGCAATCAGATCATTGGGGATTGCAGAGTGTGTCAATGTAGCCAATACGGGGATTGTTATCTTCCTGTTTATTAGCAACTTAATTGTTTCAATACGTGTCAATCACTTGTGGCCTCTTGACAAGGCCTTTTTTATTTAGTACCTTTGCATCGACATACTTATCAATCAAGAGTGTTAATCCAAGAGAATGGAGTCGCCAGTTGGTGTCAAGGGGCGCAAATGACAGGCAGCTGACGACTCCGTTATTTAAAAAAGAATGAACGATGAAAAAGAGAGAGAAAAGTAATATGTTTGTAAAAAATATTCATTTTTCCTTGTATGTTTGTAAAAATAAATGTAACTTTGCACACTGAATTAATCACACTCATAACAATGAAAAAACTATTATTATTTATCGTATTGATGATGTTGCCTTTTGCGGCGAATGCTAAGGTAAAGATTAATGGCATTTATTATGCCTTGGATGACGAGAACGAAACAGCTGAAGTGGTGTTCGGAGGGTATTCGGGAGATGTCGTGATACCATCGACGGTGACCCAGAATGATGTGGTGTATACCGTGACAAGTTTTGCGAAGAACGCTTTCTACAACAGTCCCCAGATGACTTCTTTAACGATTCCGAAGAGTGTTACTTCGATTAAATATCATAGAGGATTTTTCTATAACTGTAATAAGCTGGCTTCCATCGTTGTGGAGGAAGGGAATCCCAACTATGACTCTCGCGAAGGGTGTAATGCGCTTATTGAGACGGCCAGCAACAAACTGTTGTACGGAACCCCAAGCTCGTTTATCCCCAATAGTATTGCGACCATCGGAGTAGCAGCAATGACGCATCTAAATGTTACTACGCTTACTATTCCCAACAGTGTGACAACCATCGAAGACGGTGCGTTTTCTGGCTGTACTGAACTGACCTCTGTCTATATTGGTACAGGTCTGGAGCACATCGGTGAAAATATATTTAATGAGTGCAATCAACTGAAAACGGTTGAGATAAACAGCAATGCGCTGGTCTCTAAGAATTACACCAGTGAAGAGATAAATGTATCAGGTGACGGCAAGCTGCTGGCAGCGCCCCAGCGTGGCCTGAACATCGTCAAGATGAGCGATGGCACGACGAAAAAGGTGGTAGTGAGATAATACATAGTAAATACCTATTTCTTAACCACAATCTGGCCAAGTTGTTGAAGGCTCGCAGCCTGTCTACTGCCATCCTGTTATATTCATTAAGGATTATTCGCTCTCTTTCTTGTACTGTATGGCCAGCATGGTGAGGTCGTCGCTCTGCTCGGCAGCACCGGCAAAGAATCGGACGGCAGCAGCCATACGCTGGACAAAGGGCATGGGCTGGCTTTCTCCATTCTCTAACAGTTCCTTGGCCATCGACAGGACTTGCTCATCGCCAAATTGCTGATGGTGTACGTTTTCTGCCTCGTTGAGGCCGTCCGTAAACAGGAAGATGGTGGTCTGTGGGACAATGGTCGTTTCCTGGACGGTGTAATCCCAGTCATCCACCACGCCTATGGGCAGGTTGGCATCGCAAGGCAAGATGCTTACGTCCTTACCTATCAGCAGCGGTGCATCGTGACCTGCATTGCAATAGCGCAGCACACCCGTCTGTAGGTCGAGGACGCCCACAAACATGGTGACGAACATATTCATCTCGTTACCCTCACTCATCGAATCGTTGAGCGCTTTAGCGATGATGTGAGGTTCTGGAACATGGGCAGAGATGTTGCGGAACAGCGAGCGTGCCACAGCCATGAACATAGAGGCGGGCACACCCTTGCCGCTGACATCGCCAATGCAGAAGAAGAGTTTCTCGTCGCGGATAAAGAAGTCGAAGAGGTCGCCACCCACGGCCTTGGCAGGCGTCACCTGTCCATAGATATCCACATCGTTACGTTCCGGATATGGTGGGAAGGTCTTGGGCAACATGGACATCTGGATGGCGTGGGCAATGTTCAGCTCACTCTCGATGGTAGCCTTCTCGGCAGTTGTCTTCGTCAGTTGCTCCGTATATTGCGATAGCGACTGCTGCATCTTCTGGAAGGAGTCACGCAACAGTTGTATCTCGTCCCGACTATTCAGTGGCGGCAGTGGTGTGCGGAAGTTGCCCTTTGCTACATCGTCGGCAGACAGTGCCAGCAGTCTGATGGGGAAGGTGGCTTTACGGATTGCATTACGTCCAGAAACCAACACGACCAGTATGCCAATGACGATAAAGAAGAGCAGGAGTCCTCCAATGACATAGGAAACTATTTCCATGATAACCTTTGGGAACACCAATCCTACCGTCCATGTAGTATACTTGATGGGGTGGTAGCTGACATAAGACTCTATCGTTTCTATTTCCAGTTCGACATTGTCTGTATAATCCTCCCTATCAGCAATCATCCCCTGGCATATAGATTCTGGATCGTTCGTCACATAGTCCTGTAGCTTTTTGTTGATGATGCGCTTTTTGTCAGGATGTGCCAAAAAAGTACCAGTAGAGTCAGTGACAAAGTAGTAAATACGGTGATGGTTAACCCACTCCACAGAGTCTTCCTTCCTAGCCGGTTGGAACAGTAACTTGTCACTAAACCAACTAAGTGAGAGGTCTACTCCTAATACGGCAACGACGCGCTGATGGCGGTCGTGGATAGGTACCAGGTATGACACCAATGCCGTCTTCTTGTCAACACCATCAAAGAAGGGACTTCCCCAATAGCAACTGTCTCTGGAGACAGCCTCCCGGAACCATTTCGCCTGAAGATAGTCGTGGTCTTTGTCGCCGATGGTCTTTGTCTCGATAGTGTCGTTGTCACGGCGTACGGCATAGGGGCAGAACCAGTGGCCTTTCTGTGGATAGTAGTCGGCAATGAAGCTGATACCACAACTGCGGATGCGCTTATTTGTACGTACCATGCACTCCATGATGTCATAAAGCTTGTCGGGGTTGTCAAGGTTGTCCTCAATGTAGGGAGCTGTATTGACAGATGCTACAGAAACATCCGACGTGATGCGGCGTACCTCTTCATATCGTCCTTTCAGTAGCTTTTGTCCAAACTCTTCAAAGACCACATAGGATGAGCCGAAAATCATCCAGAAGAGGAGAAACGACGGTATGCCCATGAAGATGAACATGCGCAGCATAATACGGCGTGTCAGCCTCTTGCCAAAGGATTTGGGATAAGGGTTATCGGACTTCTTCCAGAATCTTGATAGCAGGTTTTTAAACATGGTGTCGTGATGTCTTTGGTTAGGTTAAGTCGTCTTCCATCTCCTCGTCCAAGCGGTTGGCCCACAGGTATTTCTTTGTCTCACGGGCAGCTACACCACTCAACAGCAGGAGTGCTATCAGGTTAGGAATGGCCATCAGCGCATTCATACAGTCGGCAATGTTCCAAATGATGTCGAGGTTAATGATGCTGCCAAAGAACAGGGCAACGATATAGAGGATGCGGTAGAAACGGTTGATGCGCTGTCCCTCAATGTAGTTGACGGCGCTTTCACCATAGTAGCTCCAGCCCAGAATGGTGCTGAAGGCAAAGGTCAGAATGCCAAAGGTCAGCAGTGGTGCACCGACATAGGGAATCTTGGAGAATGCGACTTTTGTCAAGGAAGCACCATCGGCATAAGAGATGTCCGGATAGGCAATGATACTGCTAACGAGTACCAGTCCTGTCATGGCACAGATGATGACGGTATCCCAGAAGGTTCCTGTGCTGGACACCAACGCCTGGCGCACAGGGTTGCGTGTCTGAGCGGCAGCAGCCACGATTGGTGCAGAACCCATACCACTCTCATTAGAGAACAGACCACGGGCAATACCGTAGCGTGCCGCCATCATCACCGTGGCACCCACAAAGCCGCCACCGGCAGCAGAGGGATTGAAAGCCGCATTGACGATGAGCTGGACAGCGGGCCACACGTAGGCATGGTTGATGCAGAGGATGATGATGCACCCTAAGACATAAAGTACGGCCATGAAGGGCACAAGGATGGTGCAAACGCGAGCGATGGCCTTGACACCACCCAAGATGACGGCAGCTGTCAACAGACAAACCACCACTCCGACAATCCACGTAGGGATGCTGAACGTTTCATGAGCCAGCAAGGCAATGCTGTTGGCCTGTACCGTACAGCCGATGCCAAACGATGCCAACGCAGTAAAGACGGCAAAGAGCACCGCCAGCCATTTCATATTCAGACCACGCTCCAAGGCATACATAGGACCTCCATACATCTGTCCGTTTTTCGCCTTGACGCGGTATTTCACGGCCAACAGTCCTTCCGCATACTTCGTTGACATGCCGAAGATACCTGTCAGCCAGCACCACAATACAGCACCAGGGCCTCCCAGTGCTACGGCAGTGGCCACACCGACAATGTTACCTGTGCCGATGGTTGCTGCCAGCGCAGTGGCTAAAGCGCCAAACTGGCTGACATCTCCTTCAGCACCTGGGTCTTTCTTCACCGACAGACGGATGCCTGTCAGCAACTTTCTTTGTGGAAAGCGTAGCCGGAAGGTCAGAAACACATGGGTTCCTAACAACAAGATTATCATCGGCCACCCCCATAGGAAGTTGCTTAACAGTGAGAAAAACGCATTGATGGTCTCCATGCCGTTACCTTAGTATTATGCAAATTTAATAGTACCCTGGATGACCTCTGACGGAGCCTCAGTCTTTTGCTGGGGGTCTTCACCACTGGCCTGCTGGTAGATGCTGTCCAGTATCTCACGGGTACGTTTATAGGTCGGCGTCTGTTCAACGGCAGAGATGACATCGTCGTTGTCCAGGTCCTCGGGGCGGAACAGGAAGATATGCGGACGACGCTTGTAACGCTTGCTGGAGCCGTCGCCACCATAGTAGCGGTTGCGGCGATCCTGGCGCTGTGCCTCCTTCTCCTGTTCGGCAGCAATGCGTGTTGCCTCCTCTTGGGTGTTATGACGCTGGCGGTGGTTGGTCATACCGTCAACGCGGTCGATGCCAAAGCCTGTGGCCAGAATGGTAACCTTTACCTTCTTGCCCAACTCAGGGTCAGTGGCCAAACCCCATTTGATTTCGAAGTCGTTGCCGAACTTACCCATGAAGTCATTGATGTCGTTCATCTCCTCCATCATCAGTGAGTCCTTGCCATCCTTGTTGCCTGCGAAATTGATGCTCAGCAGAATCTTCTTGGAGTTGAAGACGTCGTTCTCGTTGAGCAGCGGTGAGTTCAAGGCGTCTTCGATGGCCTTGCGCACACGGCCTTCGCCCTCGCCATAACCTGTAGACATGATGGCTACGCCGCCATCCTTCAGCACGGTCTTTACATCGTTGAAGTCCAAGTTGATGATGCCGTGAACGGTGATGATTTCTGCGATAGACTTGGCAGCCACTGAGAGCGTGTCGTCAGCCTTGCCGAATGCATCGAGTACGGTAAGTTCCGGATAGATCTCGCGTAGACGCTCGTTGTTGATAACCAGTAGGGCGTCGACGTGTTTCGACATCTCTTCGACACCGTCCAGCGCCTGGTCAATCTTGCGGTCACCCTCAAAGCGGAAAGGAATGGTGACGATACCTACCGTCAGAATACCCATCTCCTTAGAGACACGGGCTACCACTGGAGCAGCGCCTGTTCCGGTACCACCACCCATGCCGGCAGTGATGAAGGCCATGCGGGTGCCGTCGTTGAGCACTTTCTTGATATCTTCAATACTCTCTTCTGCAGCGGCACGAGCCTTCTCTGGGCGGTTACCTGCGCCGAGTCCCTCCTTGCCCAGTTGCAAGTGTACGGGTACGGGAGAGTCGTTGAGTGCCTGGTTGTCGGTATTACAGAGCACGAAAGTTACATCGTGGATGCCTTCACGATACATGTGGTTGACAGCATTGCCGCCGCCGCCACCAACACCAATCACCTTAATGATGCTGTTTTCCTTTTCGGGTTCTCCGAAGTCGAGCAATATGTTGTTGTCCATCTTTCTTAAATTTGAAATTAGTAATTAGGAATAAGTAATTATGATTACGCTGCTTCCTGTTTATTCTTCCTCAGGACCAAGAATGGTCTCACCAAGAGTCTTGAGTTTCTTCCATCCCTTGTTCCAGAAACTGTTCTCCTTCCGGATGCGCTCTTCTTCACGGGCCATGGCCTCAGCCTCCTCACGGGCAATGCGCTCCTCCTCTTCTTTCTTGAGGCGGGCCTCCTCTTCGGCAAGACGCTTCTCCTCAGCCGTACGTACCACACCGGCAGGTGTCTCCGTGGCCTGACGGGCACGGCGCTGTTCGGGGGTGTCGGCAGGTGACTGGCGCTGGTTGGCAAAGAGGTCGCCGTTGGGGTCATACTCATTGCCAGCGCAGTTGATGTCGCCCTTGGCCAACAGTCCCAGCACCGTATTCATCCGTCCGTCACGGGCTGTCACCTCGGGAATTTGTGACGTAATGGTCTGCGTGACAAACTTAGCGATGCGTATCTTGTCGATATGTGTATAGTTCTGGAAGGCCTTTTCGATATCCTTCATGTTTGAGCCACCACCCGTCAAGATGATGCCTCCCAGCAATTTGTCGCAGTATTCCTCAGGGACCTGGCACCACACATTGGCGATGATTTCCTCCAGACGGCCCTCGACAATCTCAATGAACTTACGTGTCTCTACCTGGCGATCCTGGTCGATAGAGTACTTCATGTTATTGTCAATGTCGTTGTTCTCGGTATAGGCAGTGCCGTATTTAATCATCATGTGCTCTGCCACACGGTCTTCCATCTGCAACGAGGCAATGTCTTTGACAATGTTGTTGAAGCCAAGGGGAATAACTGCCAGATGGCGCAGGATGTTCTTTGAATAGACACAGACGGTGGTAGTCTCTGCGCCCAGGTCGACAAGTGCACATCCTGAACGGCGCTCGGTCTCTGTCAGCACGCTGTCAGCAAGTGCGAGTGGAGAGAGATACATCTCTGCTACGTTGATCCCTGCATTCTCAAAACACTTGTTGAGGTTCTTGTAGAAGGTCTTACGCTGCAGGATGTTCAAGAAGTTTCCTTCGATGTGCGTACACTGGATACCGACAGGGTCAAGCTGATACTGGGAGTCAACCTTGTATTCCTGTACAGCAGCATCGAGAATTTCCTGGTCAGGATAGTTTATATTGCGGTTGGCATCCATCAGTTCGATGACCATATCTTGCGTAACAACGGAATCGCTGGGAATATCCTTGGCAATGACGTTGTGAATAGAGCGGATAGACTGACCAGCCACACCTACATATACTTGTGTGATGGTTGTCTTCAATTGCTTCTCCAGGCGACTGACAATGTTTGTCAGACTCTGGGCAGTCTTGTCGATGTTGTAAACCACACCCTTACGGATAAATGACGAAGAATCTTCCTTGACACATGCCAGCACCTGAATGCTGCCGTCGAGGTTCTTCTTACCCGCGATACCGGTCATCTTGGATGATCCCAGTTCGATAGCTACGATAAATTCCTTTGGCATCTCTTACATATTTTAATTCTTATCTTTTCTTGCAAATAATCTGATTGTCGAACTCGACATTGATATAGGAGTACTTGTTCCAGCCAGCCTTTGAAAGACCGTACCTATAGAACTTCTCCAGGCGCGACAGTTTCCGTTCCAGGTTGGTCGGACTGCCCAGATAGACGATGTGGTCGCCTACGCGGGGCACCATTTCTATCGTGCCGTCGGCCAACACGTTGAGCTGCTCAATCTGGGATCCCCACAGCGGCGTGTTCAGCAGATAGCAGCCGATGTTCTTCAGCACCTTTTGGGCATATTTCTGTTGGATGGCACCTGTTGCTACCACCAGGTTGCTGGCAAAATGCGTGTTCGGCATGATGTTGCCATGTTCGTCGACATAGTAGTCGTCACCATTGTCCGCCATGACACGAATGACGGGCAGGCGCTGGTCAATCTTGATGTTGACAAGGCCCGTCTGCGTCTTGTAACACTGGACATCCTTGACGAAAGGATTCTTCTGCAGCTGTTCTTCGATGTTGCGGACGTTCACATGGCTCATCTGGTCACCGATGGGATAGCATCTGGAGCGCTGGAGTAGGGTCTTGATTTCTTCTTGGTTAAGAAAACCCTTTACGGAACCATCCTCTACCTGGATGTTCACCTCACGGCACACATTGTCCGACTCATCAGGGCTATTGAAAGCCGTGACGGCCAGTACCAGGTAGACTGCCAGTGCGATGTCGGCCAGTACGAGAGCTGTAGTCTTCCAGTTAATCGTCACAATGAATATTTTTCTTTAAGTACTCTTGTTATCTCAGGAACCTGATTGTCGAGGTCACCAGCTCCTAAGACGATGAGCACATCGACATCATGCGTTTTAATGAAGGGGATGACCTGGTCCTTTTGGATCATCTGTTTTTCGATGCCAGGACGCAGGTTGTCGTAGATGAGTCCTGAAGTGACACCCTCAATGGGTTGCTCACGAGCAGGATATATCTCGGTGAGGATAACCTCATCGAGCAGACTCAGCGCATCAGCGAAGTCGTGGTAGAAGTCGCGCGTACGGGTATACAGATGAGGCTGGAAGATGGCCGTAATCTTACGGTTCTTATACAGTTCACGAATGCTGCGCGCACTCTGCAGAATCTCCTTCGGATGGTGGGCATAGTCGCTCAGGAACACCAGTTTGTCGGTCTTGATCTTGAAGTCGAAACGACGCTCCACCCCGCTATAGGTCATCAGACCGATGCGCAGCTCCTCAGCAGTACATCCTGCCAGCTGTGCCATCGCCATTGCTGCGATACCGTTCTCGATATTGATGGGTACGGGCTGTCCCAGTTCGATATTCTTTACCGATTCGATGGGTGAGATGAAGTCGAAGGTGATTTCGCCATTCTCAATGCGGATGTTCTCTGCATGGAAGTCGCCTTCTGTTAGCGCATAGTCGTAGCGGCGCACACCAGCAGGCAGATTCTCCTTCATCTCCAGACCGCGGTGGATGATGAGTGCTCCCTGGGGTTGAATCAGTTCCGTATAATGACGGAAACTCTCCAGATAAGCCTCTTTCGTACCATAGATATCCAGATGGTCAGGGTCTGTAGACGTGATCACCGTCATATAAGGGCTTAACCAGTGGAACGAACGATCGAACTCGTCGGCTTCGATGACAACATAGTCTGAGTCCGAGAGAATGTAGTTTGTGCCATAGTTCTTCGAGATTCCACCGAGGAAGGCGTTACAGTCCAGATGGCTCTGGTGCATGATGTGGGCACACATCGTCGACGTTGTCGTCTTACCATGCGTACCAGCCACACACAGTCCTTTGTGCTCGCGGGTCAGCGTGCCCAGCACCTGTGCACGTTTCTGTATCTCAAAACCGTTCTCACGGAAGTAAACGAGTTCTTTGTGGTCAGCGGGGATGGCAGGGGTATAGATGACCAAACAGCTATCCTTCTTACGGCAGGTATGAGGAATCTCATCGACATTCTCTTCATAGTGGATGAGCATACCTTCCTTCTCCAATTGGCGCGTCAGAGTGCTGGGAGTCTTGTCGTAACCGGCAACAACCAGACCACGCTTGATGAAGTAACGGGCGATGGCACTCATACCGATGCCACCGGCACCTACAAAATAAACAGCTTTAATATCTTTGATATTCATTACAGTAGCAGTATTTTTCACTTTTCACATTATCCTTTTTACTTCTCCGCCAGTTTGATGACTTCCTTGGCGATGATGTCTGCTGAGTCTGGCAGTGCCATCTTCAGGATATTCTCGCTAAGACTTTTCAGCTTTGCAGCATCCTGTACGGTGTCGATGGCCATGGGCAACAGCAACTTTTCTGCCTCGCGGTCTTTGACATAGAGGGCAGCGTCTTTGTGGACCAGTGCCAGTGCATTCTTCGTTTGGTGATCTTCGGCCACATTGGGTGAAGGAACGAGAATAACTGGAACTCCCAACAGGCAAAACTCACTGATGCTGCCTGCTCCGGCACGACTGATGACCAGGTCGGCAGCCTTATAGGCAGCACCCATGTCACTGATGAAGTCGGTGACTACCAGGTTGTCGGGCTTGCCGTCCTTCAGACGTTCGGCAATCTCGGCACTATAGTACTTGCCTGTCTGCCAGATGAACTGTACATCTGCATGCTGGCGAACGAGGTCGAGGTGCTGCAACACACTCTCATTGATAGTACGGGCACCCAACGAGCCACCCACCAAAAGAATGGTCTTCTTGTCGGGGTCGAGACCAAAGGTCTTGACAGCCTCTTCACGCGTCAGAGTTGTATCGAGCAACTGCTGGCGGACAGGATTTCCTGTGAGCATCAGCTTCTCAGCGGGGAAGAATCGTTCCATACCCTCATATGCCACACATATCTTGGAAGCCTTCTTGGCAAGGGTCTTGTTGGCCAGTCCTGCATAGCTGTTCTGCTCTTGCAGCAGGGTAGGAATGCCCAGTGCATTGGCGGCACCCAGGGCAGCACTGCTGGCATAGCCTCCTACACCGACAGCCACCTGCGGATCAAACTGGCGAAGCAGTTTCTTGGCCATGTGCTTACTGCGCAGATAGTCTATCGCCACCCCGATATTGCCCAACTTCCATAACGGGCGGAGAAAACCACGGATGGGCAGACCTTCGATGTCGTAGCCGGCAGCAGGCACACGCTGCATTTCCATACGACCCTGTGCACCTACAAACAGAATCTTGGCATCAGGGCGCAAAGCCTTGATGGCATTGGCAATAGACACGGCAGGGAAGATGTGACCTCCTGTGCCGCCACCACTGATAATGACTCTTAACTCCTTTTCTTTCATATGCTTTTTCTAACTATTTCTTGCTTCTACTACTGCTTCTTCCTTCTTGACCTTTGCCGAACGGCTGACGCTCAAGATGGCACCGATATAGGCACAGTTGATGATGGTTGACGTACCACCTTTAGAGATGAGCGGCAAAGGCTGACCAGTGACAGGTGCCAAACCGACAGCTACCATCATGTTGAACGTGGCCTGTATCACCAATAGCAATCCCAGTCCCATAGCCAGGAATGCAGGGAAGTTGTTCTCACATCTGCTGGCAATACGTGCACACCGATAGAGCAGGAAGATATACAGACTTAAGACCACGAAGGCACCAAGGATGCCAAGCTCTTCGATGATGATGGCATAGATGAAGTCTGAGAAGGCCTGCGACAGGAAGTCACGCTCAGTACTCTTGCCAGGACCCTTACCAATGACACCGCTCGACACGATGGCGATATTGGCATGTGCCACCTGTGCATCCTTGTCAAGGTCATACTCTTGGGGAGAAGGTTTGGGTTTGCCAAACTTCATAATACGACTCTTCCACGTGTCGGCACGATGGAACATCTTCTCGATGGCATTCTTTTTCTTCGGTTGAGTGACGACCTGCTCGGTCTGTGCCAGTTCTGCTTCTTCGTTGCTGTTGTCGTGACCTACAAGCATCACCATACAAAGGACGAAGACCACGAACACGATGATGCCACCAGCCAACTTAGCCAACTGGCGGATGGGCACCAGACCGATAAACATCATCAGGTACACCACGGCAAAGAGCATAGCAGCGGTGGACAGGTTCTCCAGACCTATCAGGAAACAGGCCGGTACCGTGATGCGCATAATCCACTTAAAGGTGTTCTTGTCGGCACCGTCCTCACGTTGCATGGCTGCCAACACTTGGGCTACGGCCAGTACGATGGTTCCCTTGGCAATCTCTGAAGGCTGGAAGGTAAAGCCGAACAGACTAATCCAGCGTCCTGCATCACCCACCTTGGTACCTGCAAAGAGTACCCATAGCAGTGTTACGGCGGAGATGAGCATCAGGAATGGTGTCATCAACTTGAAATAACGGCAAGGTATGTTCAAGGTAATGATGGCCACCAGCACACCCATCACAATGGTTCCAGTGTGGTAGACGATGGGGCCGATGTAGTTCTGGCTCTTATAGGTGAGTCCGCTGGATGCGGAGAACACCTCCACGATGCTCACCAT
Organism: uncultured Prevotellaceae bacterium; assembly: GCA_900313235.1. GTDB lineage: Bacteria > Bacteroidota > Bacteroidia > Bacteroidales > Bacteroidaceae > Prevotella. The sequence continues at coordinate 26,762 of OMQN01000008.1, forward strand.
ACAGAGAAAGAAGAAGATCATCCAGACGACCTTGTCTCCCTTGAAGAGATTGCCTAATTTCTTGTTCACCGTTTTATTGGACTATTTGACGATTTTACTATATACTATTGGATGATTTAAAGAGCGCGGGCCAGTTCTTTAAACTGTTCACCACGGTCTTCCATATTCTTGAAGAGGTCGAAGCTGGCACAGCAGGGTGACAGCAGCACCGTCATGCCCGGTTCTGCCATCTCGTAACAGGCCTGGACACACTCTTTCATGGAGTGGGTGTCACGTACTGGGATGCCCAGCGCGTCAAAGTTGTCGTGTAACTTCTGGTTGTCTGCACCGAGATACACCAGACCGGCACATTTCTCCTTGACCAGTGGCTTGATGGGGTCGTAGTCGTTACCTTTGTCCTTGCCACCGATGATGAGGATGGTCTTGGTCTTCATCGATTCCAGTGCATACCAGCAGGCATCGACATTGGTAGCTTTGGAGTCGTTGACATACTGTACGCCACGTACGGTGCATACCTTCTCCAGACGGTGTTCAACACCGGGGAAGTTGCTGAGCGACTGGCGAATGACGTCTTTCTTGATACCAGCGATGTTGGTAGCGATACCTGCTGCCAACGAGTTATAGATATTGTGTTTGCCCGTCAGACTCAGTGCCTCCTGTTCCATATTGAATGGCTCAGGCTGCTCAATGGTGTACTGGCCGGCCTCGATATAACCGATAGAGCCCTTCTCCTTCAGTTCTGAGAAAGGGTACTGTATAGCTTGAATGTCGTACTTCTCCAGCTCACGCTTGATGATGGGGTCATCGTTCCAGTAGATGAAGGCATCCTGAGGCGTCTGGTTCTGGATGATACGCATCTTGGCATCAACATAGTTCTGCATCTTGAAGTCGTAACGGTCCAGATGGTCAGGTGTGATATTCAGCAAGATAGCAATGTTGGCACGGAAGTCGTACATGTTGTCCAGCTGGAAAGAACTCAACTCAATGACATAGTAGGCATGAGGGTCCTCAGCCACCTGCAGTGCCAGTGAGTTACCGATGTTGCCTGCCAAACCGACGTCATAACCGGCATTCTTGAAGATGTGGTAGATGAGCGACGTGGTGGTAGTCTTACCGTTAGACCCGGTAATACAGATCATCTTAGAATCGGTATAGCGTCCGGCAAACTCAATTTCGCTGATGATGCCAATGCCACGCTCCTTAATCTTTACAATCATCGGGGCAGTATCGGGAATACCAGGGCTCTTGATGATTTCGTCGGCAGAGAGAATCTTCTCCTCGCTATGCTGGCCTTCCTCCCAGGCTATCTGGTGGTCGTCAAGCATCTTCTTATACTTATCGCTAATCTTCGACATGTCACTGACAAACACGTCGAAACCCTCTTTCTTGGCCAGTACGGCAGCTCCTGCTCCGCTTTCGCCAGCTCCTAATATGACAATCTTACTCATCTTACTTTCAATGTTATAATCGTTAATGCTGCTAATATGATGCTGATAATCCAGAAACGGATCGTGATCTTCGACTCATGGAACGGACGGTGCGGCCATCCCTTCAGTATATAAGTGCTGGTGGCATCGAGCTGTGAGTCCAGGCGACGGAAGGTATCGTGGATGGGCGTGGCACGGAACACACGTACACGCTTGCCCTTTCTCTTCTGTATCTTAAACCACTGAGTCTGGATGATGACACTCAGGCTCTCTATGAAGAAGATACCACACAGGATGGGAAGCATCAGTTCTTTATGGATGATGATGGCACAGACGCCGATGATGCCACCGATGGCCAGTGAACCTGTATCGCCCATGAAAACCTGTGCAGGAAAGGCATTATACCACAGGAAACCAACCATGGCACCCACGAAAGCTGCCAGGAATACTACCAGCTCCTGAGACTGAGGGATATACATGATGTCGAAATAGGCTGCATAGACAATATGCGACGACACATAGGCGAAGATGGCCAGTGCCACACCCACAATGGCCGAGTTACCGGCACACATACCGTCCATGCCATCGTTCAGATTGGCACCGTTAGATACGGCTGTCACCACAAAGATGGTCATAAAGACAAACAATACCCAGCCGGCGGCTACCTTGTACTTGCCACAGAATGACATCACATCTGAATAGTTCAGGTTGTGATTCTTGATGAACGGAATGGTGGTCTTCAGCGACTTGACGGCATTGGGATTGTGTTTGATGACGACCTCCTTATTCTGCTGAGGTACAGACACATTCTCTCGTACCACTGCATCAGGACTCAGCCACAGCGTCAGACCCACGATGAAGCCGATAGACAGCTGACCAATAATCTTGTAACGACCCTTCAGACCATCTTTGTTCTTACGGAAAATCTTGATATAGTCGTCCATGAAACCCAGGAAACCCAGCCATACCGTAGTGCCTATCATCAGCAAGAGGTAGATGTTGCGCATACGGCCCAGCAGGATAACGGGTACCAGGATGGCCACGATGATGATGATGCCGCCCATAGTAGGAACCCCTTTCTTCTCTATGCCAAACGGGTCAATACTGGGGTCACGTGCTGTCTCTGAAATGTTGCGGCGCTTCATCCATTTGATGAAGTACTCGCCAAACCATGCCGATATCAAGAGTGACATGATAAGGGCTAACAGAGCGCGGAACGAGATGTACGACCAGATGTGAGAACCTGGGATGTTGAACTGTTCAAGAAATCTGAAGATGTAATATAGCATGTTCTTTTGTTTTTTATATCGTTATAACGTCATGACGTCATTGTGAGATTCCGAAGATTTCCCTTACTACCTCACGGTCGTCGAAGTGGTGCTTGACGCCCTTGATTTCCTGATAGTCCTCATGACCCTTGCCGGCAATGAGAATGACGTCGCCCTTCTCGGCCATCATGCATGCGGTGCGAATGGCTTCTTTACGGTCTACGATGCTGACGACTTTCTTCATCTGCTTCTGGTCGAGACCTGCCAGCATGTCGTTGATGATGTCCTGCGGTTCTTCAAAACGAGGATTGTCGGACGTGATGATGACACGGTCGCTCTGCTTGACAGCCTCCTGGGCCATCAGCGGACGCTTACCTTTATCGCGGTTGCCACCAGCACCACATACGGTGATGATCTTTCCCTGTTTGCCTTCCATGACCTCGTGGATGGCATTGAGCACGTTCTCCAAAGCGTCAGGGGTATGGGCATAATCCACAATGGCGGTGACTCCTTCTTCCGAACGGATGGGCTCCAGTCGACCAGCCACGCTCTTCAGCGTGCTGAGTACCACGAGGATGTCTTCCGGTTTCTTGCCCAGCATGATGGCAGCACCATAGACTGCCAACAGGTTGGAAACGTTGAACTTACCAATAAACTGTACGCCAACCTCCTGGCCGTTGATTTCCAGGTACATACCCTCGAAATGACATTCGATGATGCGAGCGCGGAAGTCGGCCATGCGCTGCACGGAGTAGGTCTTTACCTGTGCCTTGCAGTTTTGTACCATCACGCTGCCGTTTTTGTCGTCGCCATTGGTAATGGCAAAAGCATCCTTTGACAATCCGTCGAAGAAAGCCTTCTTGGCATCGCGGTAGTTTTCGAAGGTCTTATGGTAGTCCAAGTGGTCGCGGGTAAGGTTGGTAAACAGACCACCGGCAAACTTCAGACCGCCAATGCGCTGTTGGGCAATGGCATGGCTGGAGCACTCCATGAAAGCATATTCACAACCTGCCTCCACCATCTGGTGCAACAGTTTGTTCAATTCGATAGGGTCGGGGGTAGTATGGTCTGCAGGAATAGCTTCTCCCTCGATGTAGTTACATACCGTAGAGAGTAGACCACACTTATGACCGAACTTACGGAACATATTATATAATAAGGTGGCGATGGTGGTCTTACCGTTGGTGCCTGTGACGCCTACCAACTTCAGATGCAGCGATGGCTCACCATAGAAGATAGTAGCTACCGGACCCACGGCAGCCTCCGTAGAAGCTACCTGCACGTAGGTTACTCCTGTTGCAGGGTCCTCGGGCAGGTCCTCACATAACACGGCTATCGCACCCAGTTCTAATGCCTTGGGTATAAAACGGTGTCCGTCGGTCTGAGTACCTTTGATGGCCACAAAGAGATGTCCCTTCTCTATCTTTCGTGAATCGATATTCACACCAGTGATGTCAACTTCCGCATTACCGATGATGGTAATGGGGTGAACGTATTTCAACAGTTCGTTTAATTTCATACACCTTATTATATTTATACTTTTTCTTTATTCTAATGTCAGTACGCACTCTCCATTCTTGATGATGGCACTACCTGCGGGTATGCTCTGGCGCTTTACCTTGCCGCGTCCGTGCAACCTTACCCGTAGACCATATGTCTCCAGCAAGAATACCGCATCCTTGGCACCCATACCCGTCACGTCGGGAATTGACGTTTCACTGGGTCTGTTTTTCGATAGCGCCACACCGTCGCGTCGGCGCTCTGCTCTGCCCCAGATGGGGTTGCCGTTCGAATAGCTGCCACTCCAGTGATTATTGGTCTTTATGCCTAAGTCTGATAGTACCAGACTGGCGGCAGCAATGTTGCCGTTCTTGACGTCGGGGATGATGATAGAATGCTCGTCGCGGGCATCGTCGACAGACATCTTCAGGTGACGTGCCATCACTCCTTCTGCAATATGGTGGAAGACGACACCACTCATGCCACCACCCGATGCGGGCAGACCGGTCTTTTTAATACAGACAATACACGTATACAGGGGGTTGTCTGCTGGGAAGAAACCAGAGAACGACAGCCAATAGCGGGTGGTGCCAGTATGATAGCTGCCATGCTGGTCGGCAACCTGTGCCGTTCCAGTCTTTCCTGCCACCTTAAACCGAGGTGAACCAGCCTTTTTGCCTAATCCCTGACTGACGACATGCTCCAGGATGGTCTGCATGGTCTTGATAGCCTGTGGCTTGGCGATACGTTCTTTGATGACCTCTGGCTGGAATTCGGCAATGGTCTCTCCATTCTTCACAATCTTCTTGACAAAGCGTGGGCGCATCATCTTTCCATTGTTGGCAATGGCATTATAGAAAGTCACCGTATTGATAGGTGCTATCTGTGTCTCGTAACCAATAGACATCCATGGCAGCGCTGTCTTGCTCCAGTTCTCATACTGGCCACGCTGGTTCTTCTGGGGCATTCGGATGCGTGGAGGCAGATAACCCACCAACGGCAAATTCAGGTCTTCATGGATACCCACACGATAAAGACCCTTGACATAGCGCTCAGGCTCCTTGCCGTAGAACTTGTCAATGACATGGCTGACACCGATATTGGAACTGACTTCCAGTGTACGGGCCACATTGATGTCGCCATAGCCACCGCGACGCCAGTTGTGGTCTTTCATCTGACGACCATGCATATCCATGACACCGCTACCCGTATGAATGACATAGCTGGTGTCGACAATTCCGTCATCCAGGGCCACCAGGAACGATGCCACCTTGAAGACGGAACCTGGTTCACAGCGATAGCTGATAGCGCTGTTCACAGTTTCTGCATATTGGTAGTTGTCGGAACTGTCACCCGTGCGCATCATATTGACAATGGCCTTGACGTCGCCAGTCTTTACTTCCATCAGGATGGCCACACCCATCTCGCCGTTGACCAGCTTCAGTTCATCTATCAATGCCCGTTCAGCGATATCCTGCATGTTGACATCGATGGTGGTGACAATGTCGGCACCATCCACAGGCATCATGACGGGGATGTTCATGTATTTGTTCAGAATCTTGCGGCGGCCGGTGATGCCGGGTGTACCACGCAGAATGGAGTCGTATGACAGTTCAAGACCGTAGTAGGCTGAATCCTTGGCGCCGAACAGTCCGCCAACGGTGCGCTTGGCCAGTGAACCGAAGGGGCGGTTGCGCGAGTTGAAGACTTCTTCCGTAAAACCGCTCTTGTTCTTGGACATGTTGAAGAAGGGAAGCTGCTTCACCGCCATATAGGTATTGTAGTCTATGCGTTTCGGCCAGATGTTGCACCAACGGGAACCCATCTTCTGCTGTCCTGTCTTCTTGTCATAGACCATCTTGTGGCGACCTTTCTCCAGGATGGTTTTGAACTCCTCCGCCGTACGCGTGGGGAAAATATGATGTAAACCCTCGCAGACAGAGTCCAACTTGTCCAGCCATAAGGAGTCGTCTTCAAACCCTGAAGCCTGGAAATCCATGTAGATTTTGTACTCGGGAATGGAGGTTGCCATCAGTTGTCCGTCACTGCTCAGAATGTTACCGCGATTGGGTTTCACGATAACACTGTCCCTCTTCAGACGTCCAGCGACCTCGGTCCAATACTGTTTCTGGGCGGTCATGATATAGAAGGCCTTACCGATAACGGCAACACCTACAAGCGTCAGCACTAAGGCTATCGCCATGTAGCGAGGCATCACTTTGTTGTTGTCAAACTTGCTCATTCCGGTACTTCTATAATATAGGGGGGCTGATCTGCCTGATGCAGCAGCGAGTCCTTGTTCTGTTTCAAAATATCCAACACCCGACTTTCACGGCATTTCTCCGTCAGGAGACTCGACGAACTGAGTGCCCTGAATTTGGCATCCTTCAACTGCTGTTCCATCTTGTCAATGGTCAGCATATCCTGCTGGCATTGGTAGCGGAAGGCTACATAGACGATAGAGAAGGCCACAATCAAGACAAACAGCCAGATATGGGAACGCACCATATCGGAGGTCAGCAAGTCACCACCGAGGATTGTGCGCAGATTCAGCTGTGAAGAAGGTTTGGGATCTTCCTCACTCACCGTTTCCTTGATTTTCTTCAGCGTCTCCTTCAGGTCGTGCTCCTGTTCCTCCTTGGCATTGTCAGTAGGGGTAGGAGTGTCAATCTTGAGAGTCAGCTCTTCTTTTATCTGTTCGTCTGCCATGAATAATCTTATATTTTCTCTGCTATGCGGAGTTTAGCGCTACGGCTGCGCGGATTCTCCGCCTGTTCTTGTTCGCTGGGTACGATGACTTTGTTGTTGACCAGTTTGAAAGGTGACTGGAAACGTCCGAAAAAATCCTGTTCCACTTTCCCTTCAGCATTGCCCGATTTCATCACATTTTTCACGATGCGGTCTTCCAGGGAGTGATAGGTGATGACACTGAGTCGACCACTCTTTCCCAAAAGTCGTGTAGCACCTTTCAGCATTTCGCGTAAGGCATCCATTTCGTGGTTCACCTCGATGCGCAATGCCTGATAGATCTTGGCCATGTCCTTTTTCCACTGGTTGTTAGGATTGTCAATATCTATTCCCAGAACCTGCAAGAGTTGGCCGGTAGTTTCTATGTGCCCTTGTTGACGTGCCTTCGCCAGCGTCTTGGCAATGCGTCGGGCATCTTTCAATTCACCATAGAGGTAGAGCACATCGGCCAGCTGCTCTTCGGTATAGTCGTTCAGTATGTCGGCAGCAGTTTTTCCCGCACGGTTGTTCATGCGCATGTCCAATGGTGCGTCATAGCGAAACGAGAAGCCACGTGTCTCGTCGTCAAAATGGTGACTCGACACACCCAGGTCGGCTAATAGTCCGTCAATATGCTCCACGCCATAATACTGCATCCAGTTCTCTATATATCTAAAGTTGCTGCGCACAAAGGTAAATCTATCATCGTCGACGATGTTTTTTTCTGCGTCAGCATCTTGATCGAAGCTGTACAGATGCCCCATGGGACCTAAGCGGGAGAGTATTTCCTTGGAATGACCGCCACCGCCGAAAGTGACATCCACATAAATGCCGCCGGACTGGATGTCCAGTCCGTCAACGCTCTCTTTCAAGAGAACGGGTACGTGATATGTCTCCACTGTAGTTATCATCATTTATCAACCAATGAGTGTATCCTCGCCCATGAGTTCCTCCAAGGCTTTGCCAAATTCATCTGGGTTCATCTGGGACTGATCCGTCTTGGTGTTACTCCATATCTCTATGGTGTCCCCCATGCCTACGAACTTGATGTCCAGGTCTATGTCAGCCATGCGCAGATAACGCTTGGGTACCAGAAAACGGCCATTGCCGTCGAGCGTCAGTACTTCTACCTCGCTGACGAATTGTCGAAAGACTTGCTGGTGCTGTTTGTTCCAGCGGTTCAAACGTTGGCGCAAAGCGTCCATCTGTTCGTTCCACACATTTTCAGGATAGAGTACCAGGCAAGGCTGAAAGACGTCCTTGCGCAACACCAGGCGCAGACTGTTGTCTGCGTCATCAGGGCCATTGCTGCCTGCCTGCAGTATCTTGCGGAATGCTGCGGGAAGAAAGGCGCGGCCTTTGGCGTCCATTTTTGCCTCTATGTTACCTAAAAAGCGCATGCGTACTTATATAAAAAACTAGTTTCGGATGCAAAGGTATACATTTTCCTCCACATTCCCCCACTTTTCCCCACTTTTTTGAGTGAAAAGATGCAAAAGATTGCTTATTTGCGCAAATTTTCTTTAAAAGTGCAATTTTTAGAACATTTTTCCGTATATTTGCATGCCGTTTGTACTAATAGAGAGAAATGGGACAGATAACAGAGAAGACTATTGACATTGATGGTATCCTAAAAAACAAGATGGGGAGCAAAGCCAAATGGCTTCCTCGTCCCTTGGTGGCATGGCTGAAGCGTATTGCCCACCAAGACCAGGTCAACGCCTTCCTCTGGGAGTCGCGCGACAAAGTTGGGACACCCTGGCTGGAGGCCTGTGTGGACTACCTGCAAATGACGCTCGAAATCGAAGGTAAGGAGAATTTGCCGGACCCTAATGACGGACGCCTGTACACTTTCGTCTCCAACCATCCGTTGGGTGGGGAAGACGGGGTGGCCTTGGGTGCACTCATCGGGCGTCACTACGACTCGCGCTTCCGCTATCTGGTCAACGACCTGCTCATGTACTTACCAGGTTTGGCACCGCTGTGCATTCCTATCAACAAGACCGGCAAGGCGAGTCGCAACTTCCCCGCCATGGTAGAGGCAGGTTTTCAGAGCGATAACCACATGCTGATGTTTCCTGCCGGACTCTGCTCACGCCGTCACAACGGTGTTATTCGCGACATTCCGTGGAAGAAGACTTTCATCGCCAAGAGTGTGGAATATCAGCGTGATGTAGTTCCCATCCATTTCGGTGGGCAGAACTCTGGATTCTTCTATCGTCTGGCGAACTTCTCCGACCAATTCCTTCCCTTCAACTTGGCTATGCTCTTCTTGGTCGACGAGATGTACAAGAACGTAGGAAAGACCTTCCGTGTTGCCATCGGGAAACCGATTCCCTGGCAGACCTTCGATCATAGCAAGAGCCCGATGGAATGGGCTAAATTTGTGCAAGACATCGTCTATAATCTATAAAACCCCATTATCTGACAAACTCAATGGAACAACCTATTATCCAGCCCATTTCCAAGAAAGTGCTCAAAAGCGAGCTCACTCCTGACAAGCAGTTGCGCTTGACGAACAAGAGTAACAACGAGATTTATGTCGTTACTGCTCATCATGCACCTAACGTGATGAAAGAAATTGGTCGACTGCGCGAGATAGCGTTCCGCGAAGCTGGCGGTGGTACTGGCAAAGAGGTCGATATCGACGAGTTCGATATCTGCGAGAACTGCTATAAGCAGCTTATCGTATGGAATCCTGAGGAGGAAGAGATTATCGGGGGATATCGTTATCTGCTGGGTACTGACTGGGAATACGACGAGAAGGGGCAGCCCAAGTTGGCTACCAGTCACATGTTCCATTTCTCGGAGAAGTTCCTGAAGGAGTATGCTCCTTATACGGTGGAGTTGGGGCGCTCGTTTGTGGCGTTGCCTTATCAGTCCTCGCGAATGGGTGCCAAGAGTCTCTTTGCTCTTGATAACCTGTGGGATGGCTTGGGTGCACTGACGGTGATACGCCCCGATGTGAAATACTACTTTGGAAAGATGACCATGTACCCCAGCTACATCCGTAAGGGTCGCGACATGATTCTCTATTTCCTGAAGAAGTATTTCGACGACAAGGAAAATCTGATTATCCCGATGAAACCGCTCGAAATAGAGACTAATCCTGTTGAGCTGGAAGCTCTCTTCTGTGGTAAAGACTTTAAGAGCGACTATAAGATTCTTAACGGTGAAATCCGTAAGTTAGGCTATAACATTCCACCGCTTGTCAACGCCTATATGGGTTTGTCTCCTACGATGAAACTTTTTGGTACGGCAATTAATTATGGTTTTGGAGATGTCGAAGAGACTGGCATCCTTATTGCTGTCGATGAGATTTTCGAAGAGAAACGCAAACGCCACATCGACTCGTTCATCAAAGAGCATCGCGACGAACTGCAGTTGACCTCCGGTGCTAATAAGATTATCTACAAGGATAAGGATTGCAAGTAGCATGAAGTACTTCTACCAAGTTGCCGGTCATGTGTTCTCTGTAGAGTTGCCTGAAGGCTGCTCTGTTATCGATGAAATGGGGCAATATGAACCCTTCCTGACTGACGAATGTGGCCAGGTCGTCTTCTCTTTACGTGTTGTTGACAAGGAGCATTTTCCACAAATAGACGGCATGACTACAGAGCTGAACCAAGACGATGATGGATCGCAGATTCTTGCTGGTAATCTTCATGGACAACCTTTTTTTGAGTTCCAGCTGTGGGGGCGTTGTGCGGCACGTTTGGTTACTGACAACTGCTATCAGCATGCTGACGTCCTGTTGGTCGACGAGCCTCTGTTTGGCATCAACAATGCGTTGATGGTGATGTATGCGTTGTCTACAGCCAACCTGCAGACTGCCTTGTTCCATTCCTCTGTGGTCAGCTGTGGTGGTTATGGCTATATGTTCCTGGGCAAGAGTGGTACGGGTAAGAGTACACATTCCCGTCTGTGGCTGAAGCATATCAGTGGTACCGAACTGGTCAACGATGATAACCCCGTAGTGCGTCGGATGCCCGATGGATTTTATGTTTTTGGCTCTCCCTGGAGTGGCAAGACACCTTGTTACCGCCATGTCAGCTATCCCTTGGGGGCTGTGGTACAGCTCAGTCAGGCACCTTATAATAAGATACAGCGTCTGCGCTCGCTGACAGCCTATGCCGCGCTGGTTCCTTCTATCTCTGGCAAGCGCTGGGACAAACAGGTTGCCGAGGGACTGCACCAGACGGAGAACATGATGGCTGGCGAGGTAGCGGTGTGGCATCTGGAATGCCTGCCCGACGAGGGTGCAGCGCGTCTTTGTTCTGAAACGATCAGGAAAGTATGAATAATCCCCCGTCCGATAATGAGATTATCCATAGTGCCATTAAGTTGGTACAGGAGGGCTTGCGTGTAACGTTCCCCGTCAAGGGCTATAGCATGCTTCCCTTTATTATCGGCAGTAAGGAGAGTGTCGACCTTGTGAAGCCAGAGAACATCCTTGTGGGACATGTGGTGCTGGCATGGGTCGATGGTTGTCGCTTTGTAGTTCACCGTATCATCGAAATCAAGGGCGACGAGGTGGTACTGATGGGCGACGGCAATATTGCGGGTGTGGAACACTGTCGACTGGAGGATGTGGCAGCGTTGGCTATCAATGTCGTGACGCCTAAGGGCAAGCACCATCCACTCTATTCTCCATGGCGTGTCAGAGCCAGTCGCCTGTGGTGGCGCCTGCTACCTTTGCGTCGATGGATTCTAGCTATTTATCGTAGAACAATATTAAAAATATTCTATTAATGAAACAGAAAGAAGGATTTGTATTACGCACCGTATGTGGCGAACATGTGATAGTGGGCGAAGGATTGGGAACGATTGACTTCGGTAAGCTTATCAGTCTTAACGAGACAGCCGCTTGGCTATGGGGAAAGGCCGGTGAAATGGGCGATTTTACGATAGAAACACTCGCTGAAGCACTCTGCGAGGAGTATGATGTGGATGCTCAGCAAGCCCGCGATGACGTAGAAAAGATGGTGCGTCAGTGGCAGGAAATCGGCATCATTGAATGATAACAGCTAATAGTTTACTGCCAGCAGCATGACGTACGTCCTTTGGATTATCCGTAACATGGCGGGTATCAGGTGGAACACCCTGGTGCGCATCATAGTAGGCATCACACAAGTGATGCTGGGGCTCGTGATGATCTGGTTCAGCAAACAGTTTATTGATGTCACCATCCGCACGGGCACTGACCAGGATGTTGCCAATATGGTGATATTGCTCATCTCACTGGTGGTTACAGCCATCTTGCTGCGTCAGCTCTACTATTACCTGACCACGAAGGCTCATACTCACCAGTCGAACACCATCCGTCTTCGCGTCTTCAGCAGTCTGTTTCGTCGTCAGATGTATGAAGACCAGTTGCATTCAGCTGATGTCACCTCGCGACTCTCCAAGGATATCGATACCGTGGCTGATGTCACCACGTCGCTGCTTCCGCAGTTTATTGTTACGGGTGTGCAACTGACGGGTGCGTTCCTATTAATGTATTCTATGGATGCTCGGCTGGCATTGGCATTGTTGCTCGTCACCCCTTTAGTGGTGGCTTTTGGAAAACTCTTTGCCCACCGTTTGCGTGATATGACACTTGATATCCGCAAGCAGGAGAGTACCATTCAGATGCAGGTACAGGAGAGTATGGAACATAATGCCGTGCTGCGCTCATTAGGTAGCGAACAGTGGGTGACAGGGCGACTCAGCGATATGCAAGACCAACTGATGGGCCGTGTTCTGCGCCGCACTCGTTTCACCGTTGTCTCGCGTCTTCTGCTGGCCTTCACCTTCAGCTTGGGCTACCTTGTCGCGTTCATCTGGGGCGGTCTGCAGTTGCGAGCAGGTATCATCACCTTTGGCGTTATGACATCGTTCCTACAGCTGGTGGGACAAATCCAGCATCCTATTCTCAACATGCTGGGCATGATGCCTCAGTTCTTCTATGCTATGGCCAGCATCGACCGCTTAGAGGAACTTACGAAATGTCCCCCACAGGAACCTGCCACGGGACAAGAGATGCTTGTTGGTCCCCTGGGCATCCGAGTCAGCAATGTCAGTTTTACCTATGCCTCTGGCGACCGTGAGGTGCTCCATCATTTTTCGTACGACTTCCTACCAAGTTCCAAGACGGCGATTATGGGAGCGACGGGTATCGGCAAGACAACACTCTTCCGCCTAATGCTTGCTTTCGTCCAGCCTAATTGCGGTGAAATCGCCCTTTTTGGAACCGGAAAGCAGTCATATGCTGTCAACGAATATACGCGAAAGCATTTTGTCTTTGTACCTCAAGGCAACACGTTGATGAGTGGCTCTGTGCGCTACAACCTACAGTTGGCGCGTCCCGAGGCTACCGACGACGAACTGCGCCAAGTGCTCCATGTAGCTATGGCCGACTTCGTTTATAGCCTGCCCAACGGTATTGACACCCTTGTAGGTGAGCGTGGTATCGGACTCAGCGAGGGACAGGCGCAGCGTATTGCCATAGCTCGTGGACTGTTACGCCCGGGAGGCATCCTGTTACTCGATGAAATCAGCTCTTCTCTTGATGAGCAGACTGAGCACGAACTCTTCCGTCGCCTCTTCGAGTACTGCCACGACAAGACGATGATCTTCATCACTCACCGTCCTGCCGTGAGCCAACTCTGTGACGATGTCATCCATTTGAAATGATGTTTCTGTTTTTAATTAAAATAGTATAAGAATGCTGCAATACCCTCTAGAGCAGGTTTGCGCTGTCCTTCTATCTCAATGGTAAACTTGATCTCAGCCTTGCAGATGCCACGCAGATTCTGAATAGAATGCAGCTTCGTTACCAGACGCACCTTGCTACCCGTAATGACAGGCTGACCAAAACGCATGTCCGTCATTCCGTAGTTCACCAGCATCTTGATATTGTTCACTTCGATAATCTGGTCCCACATGTATGGCAGCAGTGACAGTGTCAGATAGCCATGTGCTATCGTTGACTTGTAAGGGCTCTCCTCTTTGGCACGCTCCACATCAACATGAATCCACTGATGATCCAATGTAGCATCAGCAAACATGTTGATACGCTCCTGATCCACCTGCAACCACTCTGAATGGCCCAGTTCCTCACCCAAATGAGCGGCAAACTCATCGTATGAGTTAATAACTAATTTTCCCATAATCTTCTTTGTTAAATAATTAATTTGCCTGCAAAGTACGAAAATGTGCTACCCTGATAGTTAAATGGATATAACAAGGCTCTCCTAAAGCTTAGTTCCGAGTTCGATTCTCGGTCGGGGTACTCCTAACAAACAATCTCCCCAGAAGCGCCTGCTTCTGAGGAGATTTGCTATTCATAGATGTGCTATTCTTACTTGATTGCAACCTTTCTGCCATTGATGACATAGATACCGCGCTTCAGCTGCAGCACCTCGTCAACAGTCATGTCGCGACCAACCAGTGAGCCAGAGACAGTGTATACATTCAATGCCTTGCTGTCACGGAAGATAGCCTTGACTCCTACCGTCTCCTTCCATGTGGCGGTGTACGTACGGTTGCCGATACTACCCTTGGCGATGGTTACCACCTTGGTTGCCTCAGTAAGACCGGTACCCGTCCAACCTACGAAGTCATAGCCCTCACGCGTCGGATTCTTCAGCGTAATAGCGTCACTCTCAATAGTGTAAGTTGTGGGGTTCGTCTCACCCTCTGCCAACTGACCACCAGCTAGTTCGTAGGTGATGGTATAGGTGATTGGCGTCCATGTAGCGGTAAATGCGAGAGGACCCGTACTACCCTTGGCGATGGTTACCTCCATAGAGGTTCCTTCAATACCTGTTCCAGTCCAACCAGCGAAGGTGTAGCCCTCACGTATTGGGTTCTTCAGGGTAAACGTCTCCGTCTCCATAGTGTATGTTGCGGGGTTCGTATCACCTTCTGCCAACTGTCCACCAGCCAGATTGTAGGTGATCGTGTACTCTGCAAGCGTCCAGAGCGCATTGAATGTCATGTTACCACTTGGTACTGTAGCAGGCAGCTCAGGATCCCAACCGGTGAGGACATATCCTGTCTTCTCGACATCCTCAGGAGCCTTCAGTTCAGTACCGAAGTCCAACGTCTTTACTACGTCAGGCTTACCATTGTTCAGTTTGAAGGTCATGATGTACTGGTTAACAGTCCATGTGGCATTAAACGTCATATTCTCTGCAGGGATAGTAGGCGGAATAGTGGTATCCCATCCTGCAAACGTATGACCTTCCTTCGTTGGAATAGGAGCAACCAGTTCTGTACCATAGTTCTGCGTAATTACAATGTTCTCCTCGCCATTGTTCAGAACGAATGTCATGGTATACTGATTGATAGCCCACTGAGCAGTAAACGTCATGTTCTCTGCAGGAATCGTCGCGGGAACTTCAGGAGTCCATCCTGTGAAGCTATGACCCGTCTTCACAAAGTCTGCAGGAGCAGTCAATTCCGTACCGTAGTCTTGCTTCTTGACGATATTTGCCTCGCCATTGTTCAAGACGAATGTCATGGTGTACTGATTAGGAGCAAAGTTAGCTGTCAGTGTCACATTGCCATTAACGACGAATGAATATGATTCCAAAGCAGAAACCACTGTACCCTCAGAAGACCAGTTGACGAAGTGGTACCCCTCATTAGGAGTAGCTGTCAAGGTAACCTCCTCACCAGACTCGTAGGTTCCGGCACCAGTAACCACACCCATCTTCTCGTCTGAAGCCGTAGCGGCAATCGTGAACTCCTCATAGACAGTCAATGTCGCTGTGCAGCCAGCATAATGAGCATTATACTGTGCGTCGCCAAGTTCCACATTTGCTATTCCTATATCGTACTTGCCGTAGGCCATGTTCTCACTTACGCTCACCTTGAAGGAGAGTACTGCGCCAGATGTTCCGTCGACAGCCGCTACAGAGCCGTACTCCTTGTTAGCCGTTATCACGAAACGCTGTCCATTAGTATTGAGCACATGCGACACAATCTCATTATTGGCCTTAAAGCGGTCGCTTACCAGACTGACATCCGATATGGTGACACCTGTTGGCAAGACGAAATCACCCTGCAAAGACGTGATAGCATAGTCAACGTTCTGCAGCTCTATATTTACTGTTGTCTGTTGACCTGGCTTCAGTTTCAAGTCTGAAAGTGATACAGCAGGTTCAGTAGCAGCCAATGTCTTTAACCCCAGGAACAAGGTTAAGAATAATATCAAATTCTTCTTCATGGAATTAAGGATTTAAGATCTTGTTAATAATTGCAGTAACATCACCTTCATCTACTCCACCACTGTTGTTCATATCAGCGGCATCAGCATTGAAGTCAGGAGCGTTACCATTCAGCAAATACTCTACACACAGGTTAGCGTCAATAGCAGAAACGACGCCGTCACCATTGACATCACCCATCAACAACTCGTCTGACCATGTTGCTGTAAAGGAGAGGTTATTGATGCTGCCCTTAGGAATAGAAACCATAATGGTAGGTTCAGTGAGACCTGTACCTGTCCAACCAGCAAAACTATAGTTTGCCTTTCTTGGATTCTTCAGATAGATGGTCTCGTCCTCAACAGTATAGGTGGTCGGATTGGCATTATAGCCCTCTCGCCATACACCACCATCCAGATCGTAACTGATCGTATAGACTATCGGTGTCCATGTGGCAGTGTATGTACGGTTTTCCATACTACCAGCAGGAATTATCACGGTCTGTGTGGGCTCAGTCAGACCAGTAC
This sequence comes from uncultured Prevotellaceae bacterium, assembly GCA_900313235.1. Lineage (GTDB taxonomy): Bacteria > Bacteroidota > Bacteroidia > Bacteroidales > Bacteroidaceae > Prevotella. The sequence continues at coordinate 43,405 of OMQN01000008.1, forward strand.
CGGTCCAACCAGCGAAGGTGTAACCCCTACGCGTTGGATTCACCAGCGTGATGGTCTCACTCTCGATGGTGAAACTCTCTGGGTTCTGCATTTCCACCTCACCACCAGCGAGATTATAGGTAATAGTGTATTCTATGGCCTCCCACTGTGCAGTATAGCTGCGGTTGTCATAGCTACCCTTGGCAACGGTCACCTGCTGTGTAGGAGCAGCAAGGTCAGTACCTGTCCATCCCAGGAACTCAAATCCTGTCTTCGTAGGATTCTTCAGGGTGAACGACTCACTCTCGATGGTATAACTCTCTGGATTGGTAACGCCTTCATCCAAGGCACCGCCCTTTAAGTCATAGCTGATCGTGAACGTCACAGGTGTGAATACAGGCTTCAGTGTCAGGTCTTTTGTCATAGTGATGACATAAGGATTGTCCTCAATGGCAACATCACCGTCCAGCCATTTCGTGAAGGTGTAGTAGTTGTCTGCCACCGCTCTGGCTGTAGCCTGTGCACCTGCATAGTACGAACCGGCACCATATACGACACCTCCTACGATATTGTCAGTAAATGACAGTTGGTAGGCTCGGATGTTCAACGCTTTCGGTGACGAGGGAAGTCCCTCAGCGCCGTTAGGAGTAAAGGTGATGTTGGCCTCATCGCCTATGGCAACCTCTTTGTTGGCGTTCTTCACATAAACCTTGAAAGACACCGTCTCACCACCTGCCTCTGCATTGCTGCGTACGCGCAGATAGCCATAATGTACGGTTTCCTCGCCGACAACAGCAGCCATGGTCTCACCCACGCCTCGACAGTCGTCACCGACAAATGCTGCTACCTCGTAGTTGCCCCAGTCGGTAATGGCTGTGCCGTTCATCTGCAGATTATAGTACACCGTCATATCATATTGATATGCATTGATGTCACATGTCCAGTGTGTCTGGGCACTGAGGGCCGAAGCCCACAGTGCCAGCACAACGCTGAACAAAAGTCTTACATATTTTGTGTTCATAGTATTACTACAGTTTACTTGTTAGTTTTAAGTATCTTCTCGTAGTAGGTCTTACCCTCTGCCTGGATGGTAACGATGTACATACCGTCAGCCAGAGACTTGGTAGTAATGGTAGCTCCAGTGCCAATATCACTGAGGCTCATCACGGTCACACCACCCATATTGGTCAGCGTCACACGGTTGATATACTTGCCACCAGCATTGATGGTGAGGTGGTTGCCGGCAGCATCTACCAACAGGTCTCTATTCAACTGACTGATACCAGTAGCCTCGCTATCCAGCGTCAGCTTCATCGGTGCGAACCAGCTGCCACTATTGTCGGCTACGAAGGTCACATGCTCAGCAACAGTATAGTACTGCTCGCTGGTCTTGTCATATGCCATGAAGGTAATATCCTCACCACCGTCACCGAAGACGTTCATGAGCAGACGACCTTCCTTCCACTGACCTACGCCACGGCATTCAGTACCTACGAAGGCTGCTACGACGTACTCGTCATCAGCACTCTTAGTACCGTTAGCATAGAACTCAGCAAAAACAGGCATTACATTAGGATAAGCATGCTTGTCAAAGGTCCAGGGGCTGCCGATGAGCCAGTTGTGCTGGCCAATCTGGTTAACAGCATCCGATGCAGTGTTCGTATTGAACTGCAGGTCAGCAGTAGTAGCGGTCTTGAACATGTATCCCTGTCCGGGCTTCATGCCTTCCAACGTGCCTACCCACTTCGTGCCGTCATAGGTAGCAGTACCGCCCTGACCGACAATCATGTCACCTGCTGTAGCATCGAAGTACTCAAGAGCCTCGGCAACAGTCATCTCCAGATTCAGAGGATAGCCAATCCAGTTCCAGCCAGCCAGTACGCTGACGGTATTCTCATTGGCATTCATCTCAAAGCCTTGCATGGTCTTCTCCGTAGTTTTGCTCACCTGAACCTTATAGCCCATAGCAGGCTGCAGTTCTGTCAGTCCTCCTACGAGTCCATACTGAGGATCGTTGACAGCCTCACTGGTCTGACTGACAATACGTACTACGTTCGATGCAATGTCAGCAACAGCGATAGGAGACTCCATGTTATGAGAGATCCATGTCCAGCCAGTAGCCATGTTGTAGTTGATGGTCGACTTCTTCAGACCGTAGTTGAAGGTCGTCACCTCACTAGGCTCCAGATCCTTACCAATAGCGATGGCCTTAATAGTTATATTATCATCATTGATGACAATTGGTGCACTATAGGTCAGCACGCTCTCACCAGCTTCTGCTGGGCTGCTACCGTCGAGTGTATACTTGATGACAGCATCCTCTGTCTCACTGGTCAGCACGATCTTAGCGCCACGATACAACTGAGAACCTGATACGCGAGATGCTCTCGGCTCAATGGTCTTCAAGTTAGCGGCCTCCTTCACGTTGACGGTCAGCTGACCTTCCACGTCAGAGTCTGCCATAGCGAAGCCAACCACTGTAGAACCAGGCAGCTCACCACTGATGACCAACTCAGCCTGTCCATTCTCGTCAAGCTGCAGCTGAGCAACATTCACTGTTGCCACGAGCTCCGACAGCGACTGTACATTGATGGTCTTGCCCTTAGCAGCCTCAGTAGGCAGTGCGGCAATCGTCAGTGTACGAGTCTCGCCATAACCGACATTCACCAGATCAAGGTCAGAGTCGATCTTGATGATGCGAACGATAGGCTCTACAACGAACTTCTGTGTATAGTTGGCCTGCATCTGTACGCCTGCATAGCTCTCGACAGCCTTGTTCACGATCAGCTGCATCTCGTCATTAGAGGTCAGCTCCTCGCTAGGATCTATCTCGAAGAATACCTTAGAGGCATAGTGCTCTGCTGCGCCCTCGTAAGCGGCTTCATCGTCCAGCAGATTGATAGTACCTGCTATCGGAGTACCGTTCTTAGTGACAGTGATGTTCTCTGCTGTCAAGGTAGCGGGATCCATATATTTGTCAAAGGCGAATTCAATACCCTGAGCAAAGGCCTTACCGTCAACGACGCTAGGCTGTCTCATCTGTACCATCGGCAGATTAATATCCAGCTGTGGTGGAGGAACGGGCAGCCACTCAGAGTTAGTCTTCAAATAGCCTTCCTTCTCCAGACGAACCTGCCAGAGTCCATTGGGCACATCCCACTGGTACATACCGTTCTCGTTAGTGAACTGCGGGTTCTGCTGGGCATAGTCCTCAGCATTCCAGAGTACGATATTCTCCTGCTTGTCGCCATACTCGTCCTCTACCTCTTCCTTATAATAGATGCTGGCAGTGACGCCCTGTAGGCGGTTAGAAGAAACGGCCTCATAGACAAATCCTGACGGGTCGAGAATCGGGTTGCTGTGCTCGTTACCCTCGTCATCGCTATCCTCACTCTGTGTCATCTGAACGCCATTGATGACATACTTCACCTTAACCGTAGTAGGCAGGCCGTATGAAGTGTAGCGATGGCTGGCCACCCAGATCTTCTTCTTGTCATTATAGGCAGCGTCCAGGATGTCGTAAGTGTTATCATTCTTATAGACTACCAACTGCACATTGCTAATCACCTCCGGATTATTGGCTGTAAAGGAGATTGTGAACGTGAAATCAGTAGTGGTATAGAACATGTAGGATGTCGGATTAGCCTTCTTCTCTATCATGTCCCATTCAACCTGTTGTGTCTGGTGCAACCAGCCATTGTAGAACGACATACCTACCTGCTCAGGCAGGATGGCATCCTTGTCAAGGGTGACAGGCTTGGTGTCTGTTGTCAGCTCAGCATTCTGTGGAGTGGTGATACGTGCATAGACAGGATGTTCGCTCTTGTCTGCAGCCTCTTCACCCAGGTCACACAGTGCCGTCCACTTACCGTTAGCCTTGGCAACGGTCTTACCTACCAGCATTTCGTCAGCATATACATAGACGTCAGACTTGGCAGTAGCAGTACCAGAAGCGGTGAACTGCGGATTGGCAGTAGTTACAGGAACGGTAATGGTGACACCCTTCACGTTGGTCTGTGCAGAACCGATAGGCTGCAGCACATTCTTACCACTGAAGGTAAAGCTGACGCTGGCACTGGGCTCATACATACCTTCCTTAGTAGGAATAACACAGAAGCGAACCTGCTCTGTCGAGTTACCGATGGGCACTACGAGCTGGTTGCCGTTGAGGGTATATCCTGTGAGGTTCTTGCCGAGCATTACAGAGTTGGCCACGAACTCACAGTCAGGAGTCATGTCGACAATAAGGTTGACATTGCTGACTTGTCCTACAAAGGCTTCCTTGAAGTCTACCTGTCCGCGCAGGGTTAGATACTGTCCGGCAGTCACCTGACTCTTGTTGGCAGTAAATGAAGTGTTGCTACCTGTGTAGTACAGCTTGGTCTCATCAAAGAATGGTACACGTGCGAAGGTAACCATCTGATAAGCGCCGCTGACAACATTTACGTTCTGGCGGACATAGTCCACACCATTGCGCAAGCCGCTTTCGGCAAACTGTGCCAACAGACCCACACTGTTGAAGAACAGGCTGTTACCCATGGTTACCAATGTGTAGGTGCCATCGGGGAGTTCGCTGATAACCAGCTGCTTGTTGGCATAGTCATAACGCTTCACCATCTGTCCGTTAGCGTCGTAGAGAATACCTACACAAGCATTGTTATCGCTCTCGTTATAAGAAGCCTTGATACCACCCAACTGCTTGATGACGAAGTTAGCACTGGCGGCATCCTTATCATCCACTACGGCAGTGGCGGTCAGCGGTAAGAACTTCTGGTTCTTGCTGCTTGCTGTTACAGTGAACTTGGTGCCCTCAGCATATTTCTCCATCAGGACAATCTTCGGGAACTGGACGCTCATCTCTGTCAGTGCCACGCCAGCCTCATCGACGATGGTGTAAGCCACGTTGGCAGCGTCGTCATAGTCGGTCTCATCACCCTCAATGGGTTGATAGCGCAATGAGAGGTTGATGGTGGTACCATTGACGTCTCTCAGCTCAAAGGCTGGGATGGTCTCGGTGAGCACCTCAGGCTTCAGGGTCTGTGCAATATATCCCGTCTTCGAGGCAGTAATCTCTGTGGGTGCTACGAACACCTTCAGCGACCACTGACCCTCAGCATTCGTCTTGGTGACGAAAGTCTTGGAATACTGGCCATTGATAGTCTGTGAGACAGCTACTACGGCATCCTCCAACGGTGCGTTGTCCTTGTTGTGGTCTGTTACAGAACCAGCAATCGTCAACTCCTGCAGGGGAACCAGCTGTACCGGGATGTTACCATCGCCTTCTGCTGTTACAGTATACTCACCAGGTGCTGGCAACTGATACTTCTTAGCCAGACTCTCAGGAAGTGTGATGTTATACTTCACCACATTGCCATCCAGCAGGTTCTTTACGGTGGCTCCCTGTGTCAGGAAGTTACCGTTCTTATCAGTCCACGAAATGGTTACCTGGCTGGTCACATCTGTCTCATCGGGCTCTACGACTGCCAGCGATACGCTCTTCAGCACCTTCAGTGCCTCAAAGGTCACGCTGACATTTTTGTCTTTCACCTCGACGTTAGCAATCTCTCCGAGCACGTCACCATTGGCATTCTTCAGACTGATATTCCAAGTGGTGTTCTTGATGATATTGCTGAAGGTGTAAACCGTCTGGTTGGTGATTACATAGCGCAGGCGCTGACCACTCTGTGTATTGCATGCCTCCAGGTACATATCCTTATAAGCGGAGATGTCCGTACCTGCTGGGAAGTTCACCTCCAGGTCACAAACCTCTGAAGTGAACGGCAGGATAGCCTGTACGACCTGCCATGCATCAGACTGCTGATAGAGTGACAGTGACGAAGCGGGAACGAATACAGTGACGTTGCTTGCTATATTCTGCTCGCCATAGCCAAAGCTATAATCATAGAGTGTTGGCGGAGTGACAGCATGGATATTCAGTGTTGTCAGTGAGGTACAACCAGCAAATGCATAATAATAGATCTCTTGTATGCTTGCCGGCAGACTGATTGTCGTCAGCGTGGTGTTGCCATTGAACGCATAGTCTGGGACGTAGTTCAAACCTGTTGTACGACTCATATCAAGTACCGTACAGTTCTGACAGTTATTGACAACGTTGGAAGCATCCCACGTGCTTACCTCACCAATGATGGTGACTGACTTCACCTTACTCATGTTGCCGCCTGTAGCATTGTATGCGGCAGAATAGGCATCGCCAGGAGTAAAGTCATCCAGGACGAGCTCACCCGTCTCTGCATCAAACCTGTTGCTGCCAGGGTTACCTGGATTGACAGGATTGAACTCATAGACAGCCGTCAGGGTAATGTTCTTCTCTGGCATCGTGAATTGCAACTCACGCTGTGTAGAGATCTTGTTGCCGTCAATCTGCCACTCACGGAAGGTAAAGCCATCGCGGTTGTTATAAGCATAAATCCAGGTAGTGTTTCCTGCTCCAATCCTACTGATCTTAGGCAGGTTGAAGGAGCCTGCATTCTCAGGTTGACTGACAAGCGTCAGCTTGTAGCTGTTCTCTGCCGAGGCAGGGTCACCTGGGTTCGACGGGTCAAACTCGAAGATAGCTTCGATATTGACATCATGAGCAGGCATGGTGTAATAGAAATATTGTTCTGTTGACACGATGCCACCGTTTGCCAGCCAGTGTTTGAAACGATAGCCGGAGTAGCTGTAGGCATAAAGCCATGGTATTATTCTTCGTATTCGTACTGACAGTCATGTAATGAGCCTCGAAGGCATACGATGCATCTGTCGAATAGAGGAGTGTGAAGCCGTAGAATCCCAGTTTTGAACCTTCAGCATAAATCTTATAGGTGCTACCTGTCTTGACAGGGAAGGTATACGTGCCACGGTATTGCTGTGCTACGGTCAGACCGTTGAAGTCAGCAAGTGCCTGACCATCTTCTAAGATATAGAATGGCTTGTTGGCGTTGAGTACAACACCTACAGTTACATAACCATTGGTATTAGCCTGGATGGCGTATACGGTACCGCCCTCACTGCTACCATTTTCACCATTGCCACGAAGGTAGGCACTGAAATCGTTAATGGAATAGTCCCAGGTGGCTTCTGTAAAGTCGCTACCACCTTCGACACCAAACGTCAGTGTGGCCACAGTTTGTTGTGTCAGTTCACCACTTTCGTCAAGCATGTAGCCTATGATGTCCTTCGTTTCTCCAGCTATATGTGTCTCGCCGCCCTGCACGTAGTATCCTGACGTGTAGAACTCCGCCTCTTTGCCATCCTGGGCAAAAAGCCCAAGATGGAAGAGACAGATGGCGAATAGGCTTAATAGTCTGTTCATAACTTCTGTATTTTGACGTTATTCACTATTAATTACTACTTACTTCACAACGGTCTTCTTGCCGTTCTGGATGTAGAGACCCTTCGTCGGAGCGTTAACACGCTGACCCTTCAGGTTGTACCAGTTATCACTATTCTTGCCGTCGGTGGCAATAGCCTTGATACCTGTTACCTCACCATTGCCGAAGCGTACTGCGAAGCGACCCTCGATGATACCCTTGGTAGCCTGGAAGGTATAGGTGCTACCACCATCAATGCGTGTCTCCATACCTGTGAGACGGTCGATGAGGTAAACCTCGTTCTCCACCTTGGTATTCAGAGCAATCGTGTAGCTGCCTGCTGTGCCGATGCTCAGCCCCAGCTCTACGATGCCATCCATAGCAGGACGCTCGTTGATAGCGTAGCGTACATCACCATTGGTAGTGAAGATCTGTGCTGCAGTAGCCTCAGGACTCATGAACTTCGAAGCATCACGACCAGCCTCATAGTCAGCCTTAGCAGTAGCGTCAAGGACAATACGTGTGCGGTCGCCCTGTACATCCTCACTACCGCTGAGAATCAGGTTGAAGACATAGTGCTCCTTGTTCTCAGCAGCACGTTTAGAGTTGGTGTCCCAATTTCTGAAGCCCAAATCGGCCTGACGACCCTCCTTGATGAAGGTGAGTGTCTCCTGGTCAAGCGGACGCTGGATGAAGAATGCCTGTCCTGGGTTCAGGATGTAGTTGTCCTCACCAGGTACGTATGCTTGGTAAACACTGTTATATCCATTCCAGATAGTGATAGGAGCAGTGGTTTGCATGCCACGGATGTCATAGAATGCAGGATATGGGTTACCGATGAGGTTCCAGCTGCGGTTCTGGCTGAACTCGCTGATGAACTCGTCGAGCTCTACTGTCACGTCGCCAGTAGTGAAGAGGTTGTTCTTCTTTGCATTGTCCAAAGCGGTAACGGAGAAGGTGTTTTCATAATTACCGTCATCACCTTCTGCACTCTGCCAGATATAGCCCTTGCCAGCCTCCAGCGTCATATCAGGAGTCATGTCAATCCATGTCTCACCCATCTTGCCATCGGCACGGTTCTTACCGTCGTAACGGCGGATTACCAGCGGAGCATTGTTCTGCTGCGTATTGATAATGTCGCTAACCTTTACATCGAATGGGAAGGTCAAGAAGTCCCAACGATAGGATATAGTCTCCAGCGATACAGAAATATTGTCTGCGCGCATCGGAGCATTTGCTACCAGCGAACCGTATGCATAGCGGTACCAGCTATAGGTACCCGTTGCATCGTCGTATGTACTAGAGTAGCTGCTGCGGCGTGGACTCCAGAGCATGTTGAAGTTGCTCATCGAGACAGTGCTGTTGCCATTCAGAGTCAGGCTACCGAATCCATTATAGTCTGAGTATCCAATTGTTACATTAGGCTTGACGCTTGTACCAAGACCCTCTGGCCAATCCAGTGTGATAGCACGGGCAATGAAGATATCCTCAGGCATCATGTCTGTACCGACAATGTTGAACATGTTCCAATAGTAATTCGACTGGAAGGCACTTACGGCTATTGAAGGAACATACAACGTACACTTCTGAGCATAGTATTCTTCCATGAGATAGTCATACAGTGATACCGGCATAATAGTATTATAGGTAATACTCTTCAGATTCTCGCAGCCATAGAAAACATAGTAACTGATTTCTTGCAGTGTTCCAGGCAGCTCTACTTCTGTCAGATTATAATTCCATGCGAAAGCATATTCGCCAAGTCTCTGCAGGTTCTTAGGCAGTACGACTTTGTTCAGGTTGCGGCCAGAGAACATCCAGCTCCAAATCTCAGTGATATTGGTTTCCTTTATGTTGAGCATCTCTAACTCATACATATTCTGGATGAAGTTGATATCATCATAGTCCAGTGTTCCGCTAACGGTCAGTCCTACAATGCTTGACGCATCGAAGCCCTTCTCGTTGATCAGTGACTTGAGCGTGCCTGGCGTTGTGACGTTGATAGTCAGATAAACCTTTGACAAAGCATAGTAGTAATCGTTCATGATGCTTGTCATTCTCCAGAGTTCCTCCTGGTTATACGCACCACTGTTCAGTGCAGCACGAACTTCAATCATCTTGTTGATAGCTTCTACTGCGAGGGTGGCGTCAGCATCAGGATTGTTCTGAATGACAGTCTCTATACGTACCATCAGGTCTTCCAGTGCCTTGTACTGCGTGTCCATGTTGACGACAGATTGAGTCAGACTTCTCAGCTGGGTAAAGCTGTTTCTGATGGTGTCTACATCACTCTCAATCGTTATGGCCTGAGCCGCTTCAATGAGTGTTCTCAGATCAGCTGCTCCAGGAACGTTGGCATAGTTCAATTTCTCCAAAGCAGCATTAGATGTCTGAATTTGGGCAGTCAACAGTGCGAACAAATTCTCCTGAGAGTCACCATTGTACATGTAAGGTTCGGTATTAGCACCAATTCTTACATAGAAGTTCTCAGAACCCTCCTGGTTAATCAGAGATTCCTGACTATTAGAAACTCTCCATACCACGTTTCGGATGTGATAATCGCGAGCTTCTTTGACAACAGCCATGTCAAATGCGATAGACTTCATGTTGTCAGCCTCAGAAGGAACAGTGAATGCTGTGCGGTAGTGCTGCCAATATGGAGTGAAGTTAATCTCACCGAGAGCATCCCAGTGGAGATACTCAGAAGGTCCTTCGTGGAATTCAGTCCTTGTCGATGCATAGTCAGAACTCATATAATCGAACTCGAGAACTGCTGTCTCGCCGGCCGCAAGGTTGCGGTTAGCAACAATCCAGAACTGGTTGTCCCATACTTCGCCAGTACCACCTTCTTCTTCTCTGATACCATCCGTGTCATTGTCAGAAAGGTCGTCTCTCTCCATAGCGTAAACAATGACTTCCGTTGGGTTAGGAGTAACATATTCTTCTTCTCCTCCCTTTGTGACTCTATAAACGGTAAGCCACTGCCATTCAATCTCAGCAGTTGTTGTTCCAGGCTGTGCAACGAGGTTACAAGAAGAACCACCGATACCACTATACGACCATTCAATCTCCTGCCAATCAGTGTCGAGAGTGATAGTGCTGCCGAGTTGTTCACCAGAGGCCCAACCCCAACCCATGTTGACGTTGATGGCGCAATAATCTGAAGCTCTTACTTTTGCTCTAATAATGTAATTGCCATCAACCTCGGTCGGAATATTGTCAGCAATGAAATACTGGTGCCAAGTTGGGTTGTCGTACTCAACCTTGTGGTATACAACTCCACTAGCGGTGGTTACTGTACCCACTTCGTAGAAGTCTCCTTCTTCCATTTCTTCATCGGTCTTGTAACCATACGTAGCACCACGGTCAATCATATAACCATCTTCAAACTCAGGTACAAACCCCATCACGTAGAATGGGAATCCAGAATAATTTGAATAGTCAATGTTGTAAACCATTTCCAATTTTCCAGAAACGGGCTCACAGACACAGTCCAACTTGTTGCTGCCATCACGATAGAAATAGAACAGCACGTTGTACAAACCGCTTCTGTCAACAGAGAAGGTGACATTCCAACCATCAGGCTCACCATTCTCACCGTAGTTGATGTCCCATGAGTGGTTGCCAACAACCTTATATTCATAGGTCACACCAGCTTCCAGTCTGACATTCTTCTTCTCCAACAGGAATTTGCCAGGGCCAATCTGTCTCATATCATTACTTCTGTCAGTGGGATCCCAATATGAACCAAACACCTCACTTGAACCGGCAATAGTCCAGACGATGTCCTCCTCTTCATTATTATATATATAGGGGCTGGTGCCAGCACCAAGCTTCACGTAGAAGTTTGCTGTACCTCCTGCGTTAATCAGGTTCTCATAAGTCTGACCGTAATCAAGACTCTCGTCAAACAGATACCACTGGACATCCTTAATGTAGTAATCGCAAGCTTCCTTAATCTCAGCCATATTGAAGCCGATACTCCACATGCCGTCAGCTGCATCCGGAACAATGAATTCCTTTTCGAATAGCTGCCATTCGTCAGTGAAGGTTACATCACCAATAGCAGCCCAGTGCATGTAAACGCCTGGCTCCTCAGCGTAGCACATGGTACTAGTCTTAGCCTCAGCAATAGAACTCTTATAGGCGAACACGAGTTTCGTTACCTCACCAGCCTTCAGAGCACGGTTAGTCTTGATAAAGAACTGGTTGTCCCAAGTCTGGCCTTCATGTCCTTCACCACCTACTTCTACGCCAGCGGGATCATCCATTTCTTCTCTTACAGTTATACCAGAGTCAGAGTATGAATCCATCAAGTCTTCGCGCTCCGGAGCATTAATGACAATATTTGTCGTGTTGGTATAGATATCAATTGGTTCTAACTCCTTATATGGAGTTCCCTCGAGCATCTCAAAAGCCATGGCGTTGTATTCGGTATCAAGATAAACCTTCCAAACACCAAGACCGGGAACATTCAGCTTCGCATTAGCTGAAGCTACATACTCATTCCAATCCTTAGGATCATTCTTAATAGTGCCATAAGGTTTCAGGGTGGCACCCTTGAAGGCTGCATCATCCCCACGAGTGGTAGAAATCATCAGCTGGTCAACATAGCTATCACCATTACCCTTTTCACCAATAGTAGCAACATAGTTGTAATCGTCAAGAGCTTCGAACTGAATAGCGTTGTCCAGATCGTAGTATGAGTCAGGGTCGTTCTGGTTGATACCAGCCAGGAAGTAACCCTCGTCCAACTTCATGTACTGCCATGAGAGGTCGTCGAAGTAGAAGTTTACAGCATCCTTAACTTCTGAGTTCAAATTGAATGCGATGGACCAACCACCGGCCATATCGTCACCAATGGACATTGTACCATCGAAGGTCTTCCAATCGTTGGTGAAAGTGATGTCACCAATAGCGTGCCAGATGAGGTAATCCATTGGAGTTTGCTTGTGTATCTGGGTGTTTGTAGTTACATCACCACCAGCATAGTCACACTTGTAACGGAATTTAATCTTTAGATTAGTACCAGCCTTCCAAGCATGCTTAGACTGAATCCAGAACTGGTTGTCCCATGCAGAAGCATCACCCTCAGTATCAGCAATAGCGGCATGTACAACGAATACATTGTTGCCATCAACGGTTTCGATGTCAGCAGGGAATGGATTCCAATTATCACCGCCATCAAGATATGAGAAATCATCATTTCCAAGATTTCTTCCCTTTGTTCTTGCCCATGCACATATCTTATAGTTATTGTCCATGTCGTTGTACTTGATGTCAGCAAGACCTAAGTCTTGCCAAGTAGTTTCGGCATCACCATTGGTAATGTCTTCAAGCCACTCAATAGGTTTCTGGCTTTCTCTCTGCCATTCATAAACGGTAATGCTCTGCCATTCGATAGTCTCAGTGCAACCACCAGGCTGTGCAATAAGAGAACAAGAAGTACCGCCAATACCACTGTACTCCCATTCTACTTTCTGGAAGTCAGCGCTATCAGGGATAGCAACAGAAATGCTGGCAGGATCTTCACCCCAGTTCCAGCGCATTTGAACAACAGCGCTACAAGCAGCACTAGCCTTAACTTTAGCAACTACTTTGTATTTACCATCAAGCTTGGTCTGGATGTTGTCAGCAATGAAATACTGGTGCCAACCGGGTACATCCAACAAAACCTTGTGGTAAACAGCACCACCAGCGGTAGCAACTGTACCGACTTCCGTTCCATCAGTAAAATCTACCATTTCGTCATCGGTCTTGTAACCATACTGGGCTCCATAGTCGGTCATACAACCATTGTCGAACTCAGGTACATACCCCATCACGTAGAATGGGAAGCCCCGATAAGTGGAATAGTCAATCGTGTAGACTTGATTCCACGAACCTTGTGCATTTGCTCCCAAGAACAATGCCAAGAATGCAAATAGTGTAAGCAATCTTTTCATAGGTCTTTGTTTTTTAAGTTATTAGTATATATAGAATTATGTATAATTAGTTGGATTCTTTCTCAAAAAGGTTAGCTCAGTTAGGCGCACTCTGACGGGGCAAATATACGAATTAAATATGTAAATTCCAAATAAATTTTAAACTTTATTAAGTGTTTGTTTACACAAAAAGACCAATTTTGTAGAAATTCTGAACACAATACGCAATACTAAGAATCCTAAACTGCCCTGTCAGCCTCAAGAAGCCACCTTTTATCGACAGAATCTCCTTGTCATAATAATTTCAACTAAACGGCTATAGGAAAAATAGACCAGTGTCCTAGAACACCTGAGACTGTCAGAGTAAGATTATAAAAAGCTGACAGGGAAGTCTCCTGTCAGAAATTTGTTATGACAGGTACTTGGTACTTGTCATACGCAGCGTATTGCCATAGCTCGTGGACTGTTACGTCCGGGCGGCATCCTGTTACTCGATGAAATCAGTCCTTCTCTTGACGAGCAGACTGAGCACGAACTCTTCCGTCGCCTCTTCGAGTACTGCCACGACAAGACGATGATCTTCATCACTCACCGTCCTGCCGTCAGCCAGCTCTGCGATGCCGTGATTCGTCTGGATGAGGCGTAACAGTTGAGAAGCAAAAAACATTTAACCTATTACCATAACATGCCTCAAACCCCGATGCTCAAAGGGTTTGAGGCATGTTAAATGTCTGCCAACTATTATCGTTCATTGTTTGCTATTCTTCATTCAATCAAGAACCAGTTTCTCCCCTGATTGATATTACCAGGCTGAAAACGTGCCAGATACAGCTGATAATGATGAAATTCTCTAGAGAATTTTTGCTAAATACAGCTAATACAGAAACGAGACAGCCTGATAGAGACAGGCCGTTCCGTATCTGTAGAATCAAGAAACGATACGTTATTTCTCCAGTTCGAAGACAGGAATGAAAGTCTTGTCAATCTGTGTTGTTACAGTCTGACCGCCCTCATAATATTTTCCGCTATGGCGGTCGCGCCAACGGCCACGAGTCTTGGGCAGGTAGGTCTTCCACTCCGTGACGTCAGGCTCCGTGACAGGGCTGATGAGCAGCTTGGGGCCGAACATATACTCATATTTCTGAGCCAGCGCTTGCGGGTCGTCGGCAAAGTCGAAGACCAGAGGACGCATCAGCGTGTAACCCTCCTCGCTGACGCGACGGGCACACTCCTCGATATACGGACGCAGCGCCTCGCGCTCCTTGATGCAGTTGGCAATAACGGCCTGAGCCTCCTTGCCGTAGTTCCACGGCTCCGTATTGCTCATATAGCCATGAACACGCATCAGGGGAAGATAGACCGACAGCTCTATCCAGCGCAGCATGCGGTCGATGTAAGCCTGGTCCTGATACTGATTTTGCGGGCGGAAGAAGCCGCCAGCGTCGTAGGTCCACCAAGGCATGCCGGCAGCTTGTACTCCCAGTCCGGCAGTAATCTGTCGGCGCAGTGTTTCCCAGTCGTTGCCCACATCGCCACTCCATACCGCAGCACCATAGCGCTGAATACCAGGATAGGCACAACGGGTCAAGATGAAAGGTTCTTGCTGACCGCAAGCCTTCAGCCCTTCATAAACGGTCTTGTTGACCAGCAGGGGGAAGACGTTACGCACGGCATTGCCACGCCAACGGCCTGCATTGACCATGCGCCCTGCCAGATCGTCGTTCTCAGGCTCCGTAGCATCCTGCCACCAGGCATCGATGCCCAGTGGCACCAGTCGCTCGGCAAAGTTTTTCCAGTAGGCAGCAGCGGCCTCACTGTTGAAAAAGTCTATCCAGTCGGTATGAGGGATATAGTAGTTGTTGGCGAGCATCTGTTTGCCCACCTCTGAGTTCTTGTCTATCTTCGACCATACGCTGACCATGAAGCGGATGCCCATGTGGTGCAGATAGTCCGTCAGCGCCTTGGGGTCGGGGTAGTTGTCTTCGTCAAAACGCATGGCATTCCATCCGTACTTGCCCCAGTACTGCCAGTCCTGTACCAGCATACCTACGGGGATGCGCTCCTTCTTAAAGCGGTTCGCCGTCTGCAGGATCTCGTCAGATGAGTGGAAGCGCTCACGGCAGTGGATATAGCCCAATGCCCACGATGGCATGGGTGCACAGGGGCCTGTCAGTTCGCGATAGGTTGCTATCACTTCGTCGGGGGAACCGACAAACACCGTGTAGTCCACTTTGTCAGCTACGGGCGACTGGAACGTTGTCTCATTCTTCACCAGATGATAGAACAGTACGGGTCTGTCGCCACCAGTCAGCTCTGCGGAAACCTTATGGTTGCCAGCCTTCAGATGGACGATAACCGAACTCGTAGGCGGCAGCCATACGTTCTGCATGTCCATCACCTTCTTGCCGTCAATCTCCAGATGGTGGCGGCGTGCCATCTTCTGACCGACGTCCAGCAGCAGGGCATAGTCGCCCTCCTTGGCAATACGTAGCGTAGCCTCAAAGATGTTTTGTTGGCGCACCTCCCTCTTGTTGCCCTCTGTCGTCGTCACGTCGACGGTCTGTTGGCTGTTAGCTGTTGGCTGTTGGTTCTTGACAAGCGTCACGCTTTCGCTGCTGGGGTTATACTCCGCCATACCGTAGTTGTTCCACAGCATGCCATAGCCCTTGCTCGACAGCACCATAGGCAGCGAAATCTGTGTGTTGACCTGAGTCAGACGGCGCGAGAGTCCGCGTACATTGGTATAGCCGTCCTGAAACTGCCCCAGACCATAGAGGTATTCATCCTTGGGCGACACAAAGGTCATCGTGGC
>OMQN01000006.1 GCA_900313235.1 uncultured Prevotellaceae bacterium
TCGCCCACGGCACTACCATCGTACTGCTTGCCATTGATCTCCACCTTGATATTGGCACCGGGCTTCAGGCCGTAGGCCGTAGAGACGACATAGCTAATAAGCTTGACCTTATCCTCAGAGCCGTCGTGCTTGAGGACGTCACTGACAATGTAGGGCAGGTCTTCCTGGGTGACAATCTCCTTCTTGTCGCCCAGCTCTGTGATGCGCTGCGTCACACGGCGCGTCTGCTCAGGAGTCAGCTCCAAGCCCAACTCTTCCAGATTCTTGGCAATGTTGGCACGACCACTCTGCTTACCCAGCGCATATTCGCGCTTGCGACCGAAGCGCTCAGGGATGAGTTCGTTATAGTAGAGCTTGTCCTTGGTGTCGCCATCGGCATGGACACCAGCCACCTGCGTAAAGACATGCTCGCCAACGATGGGCTGGTTGGGGGCTACGGCGATGCCGCTGAAACTCTCGACCATGCGCGAGATGTCGTTGAGCTGGTCTTCGTTGATGTTGGTCTTAGCATGGAACTGGTCTTTCAGGATAACCTGTACAGAGGCTAATGGCGCATTGCCGCAACGCTCGCCCAGACCGTTCACCGTGACGTGCAGACCCTTGGCACCGCTGAGCACGGCAGCCAGCGAGTTAGACACCGCCAAGTCGTAGTCGTTATGGGCGTGGAAGTCGAAATGGACCTGCGGATAGCGCTTCATCATCTTACGGAAATACTCCACCACCTGCAGGGGATTCATCACGCCCAGCGTGTCGGGAAGCATGAAACGGGAGACCCCTCCTAACCTCTCCCAAGTAGAGGAACCAAGTCCCCCTCCTTGGGAGGGGTTGGGGGAGGTCAACGCATCCATTAACTGGTAGACATATTCCGGCGAGTCTTTCATACCGTTCGACCAGTCTTCCAAGTACAGGTTGACAGAGAGGCCCTTGCTATGGGCATACTCCACCTCTTTAATAATATCGGCAATGTGCTCTTCAGGCGTCTTGTGCAATTGGTTGATGCAGTGTTTCAAGGAACCTTTGGCCAAGAGGTTGATGGTTTTGCCGCCACAGGAGACAATCCAGTCGACAGACTTGCCACCATCGACGAAGCCCAGCACCTCCACCCTGTCCAGTTTACCTATCTGTGTAGCATAGCGACAAATCATAGACACCGCCTCTCGCTCACCGTCAGAGACACGTGCCGAGGCGACCTCGATGCGGTCAACGTTGACCTCGTGTAACAGCTTGCGGGCCATAACGAGTTTCTCGTGGGGCAAAAAACTGACGCCATTGGTCTGTTCACCGTCACGCAGCGTCGAGTCCATAATCTCGACTAGAGGAGCGATACGCTTATAGCTGTTTACTTGTTGAGCTGTTCCCATGCTTCTATCTTGTCTTTATTCTGTACCAAGAAGTCGATGTCGTCGAGTCCGTTCATCAGACAGTGCTTCTTGTAGCCGTTGATGTCGAACTGTTCAGAGCGCCCTGTGGCCTTGTTGGTCACCGTCTGGTTGGGCAGGTCAACCTCCACTTCTGTCTTGGGATTCTGTTTGATGCTGTCGAACAGTTCAGCCAGAAAGTCCTCGCTGACGACAACGGGCAGCACGAAGTTGTTGAGCTCGTTGTTCTTGTGGATATCAGCAAAGAACGAGCTGATAACGACACGGAAGCCGTAGCCCGCAATGGCCCATGCAGCATGTTCACGACTGGAGCCAGAGCCGAAATTCTTGCCGGCGACGAGGATGCAACCGCTGTAGGTAGGGTCGTTGAGCACAAAATCCTTGTTCACAGTGCCGTCGGCATTGTAACGCCAGTCGCGGAAGAGGTTGTCGCCAAAGAACTGCTCCTCGCGGGTGGTAGCCTTGAGGAAACGGGCGGGAATAATCTGGTCAGTGTCCACATTCTCCAAAGGAAGGGGCACGCAGGTGGATGTTATAACGTTAAATTTCTGTTTCATAGTAGTGTGCGTGGATCGGTGATAACTCCTGTTACGGCAGCAGCAGCGGCTGTCAGTGGCGAGCAGAGGATAGTACGACTGCCAGGTCCCTGACGGCCCTCGAAGTTGCGGTTAGAGGTAGAGACGGCATACTTGCCAGCAGGCACCTTGTCGTCGTTCATGGCCAAGCAGGCTGAACAGCCTGGTTGACGAATCTCGAAGCCGGCAGTTTCAAGCACTTTATCAAGGCCTTCGTCCTCTATCTGTTGGCGTACAGCCCATGAGCCAGGCACCAGCCAAGCGACGACGTCGGCAGCCTTCTGACGGCCTTTGACGATGGAGGCAAAAGCGCGGAAATCCTCTATGCGACCATTGGTACAAGCGCCAAGGAATACATAGTCTATCTTCTTGCCCAACAACACCTCGCCAGCCTTGAAGCCCATATACTGCAGAGCCTTCGCCTCTCCTGGCATACACTCCCCTCCTTGGGAGGGAACGGGGGAGGTAATACCAATACCCATCCCCGGATTGGTGCCATAAGTGATGCGGGGATCTATGTCCTTGGCGTCGAACACCAGTTCCTTGTCGAAGACAGCATCGTCGCCACTCTTCAAGGTCTTCCAGTATGCAACAGCTCTCTCCCACTCTTCGCCCTTGGGAGCATACTCCTTGCCTTTGACGTAATCAAAGGTCACTTCATCGGGAGCGATGAAGCCACCACGGGCACCCATCTCTATCGACAGGTTGCAGAGCGTCAGACGACCTTCCATAGACAGGTTCTTCACCACGTCGCCAGCATACTCTACGAAATAGCCCGTAGCACCACTGGTGGTGAGCTGTGCCATCAGGTAGAGGGCCACATCCTTGGCGGTAACGCCCTTCTGCAGCGTACCATTAATGCTGATACGCATAGACTTAGGCTTCTGCTGCAGAATACATTGCGAGGCCATCACCATCTCGACCTCAGAGGTGCCGATGCCAAAGGCGACAGCACCCATAGCACCATGCGTAGAGGTGTGGGAGTCGCCACAGACAATAGTCATGCCTGGCAGACTCAGCCCCTTCTCAGGACCTACAACATGGATGATGCCATTGTCTTTCGACATCATACCGTAGTGCGTGAGTCCGAACTCCTTGGCGTTCTGTGCCAGCGTGCTGACCTGCTTGGCAGAAACTGGGTCTGCGATGGGTTTGTCCTGATCGTGGGTGGGCGTGTTGTGGTCTGGCATGCAATAGATGTGGTCTGGACGGAAACACTTCAGCCCACGGGCTCGCATGCCATCGAAAGCCTGGGGCGACGTTACCTCGTGACAGTAGAGGCGGTCGATATACAACTGGGTGGGTCCGTCGTCAACAACCTGTACGACGTGCTTGTCCCAAATCTTATCAAAGAGTGTATTCATAGACTAATCATTCTTAAATTTGTTGATACAATCGATATATGCTTCGACAGAGGCGGTGACGATGTCCGTATTGGCACCGAAGCCGTAGTACAGCGAACCATTATACTCTACCTGCATGTGAACCTTGCCCACATCGTCGGAACCCTTGGAGATGGCCTGGATGGTAAACTCTTTCAACGTCATCTGCTTCATGATAATCTTCTTCAGGGCCTTGATAGCAGCATCGACAGGACCATTACCAGAGGCTGCAGCCTCAAACTTCTGACCACTGATATCCAGTCCGATAGAGGCTACGCTCTTCACTCCCTTACCCGTCGTAACCTGCAGGAAGTCAAGGCGTACTGCGTGTGTGTCGGCAGTATCGGCACCTGCGAGCATGAGGGCGTCGGCATCTGTCACCTCCTTCTTCTGGTCTGCCAGCACAAGGAACTTCTCGTAGATCTTGTCGAGTTTCTCTTCTGACAGGTCAACACCATTGACGTGCAGACGATGCTTGAGGGCAGCACGACCAGAACGGGCTGTCAAAACGATGCTGTTGTCGTCGATACCCACATCTTTCGGATCCATAATCTCGTAGGTGTGTACATTCTTCAAGACACCATCCTGATGGATGCCGGAAGAGTGAGCAAAAGCGTTGCGACCCACAATGGCCTTGTTGGGTTGCACGGGCATATTCATCAGACTCGACACCATGCGACTGGTGGGATAAATCTTGGTGGTATTGATATTGGTATCAATGCCCAGCGACTTGTGGCACTTCAGAATCATGGCAATCTCTTCGAGCGACGTATTACCTGCACGCTCACCGATACCATTGATGGTGACCTCCACCTGACGGGCACCAGCCATCACACCATTGAAGGTGTTGGCAGTAGCCATGCCGAGGTCGTTATGGCAATGGGTAGAGATGATGGCCTGATCGATATTGTCGACATGTTCCTTCAGATACTTAATCTTCTCGAAATACTCCTGTGGCAGACAATAGCCCGTGGTGTCGGGGATATTAACAACGGTAGCACCAGCCTTGATGACGGCCTCGACGACACGAGCCAGATACTCGTTGTCCGTACGACCAGCATCCTCGCAATAGAACTCAACATCGTCGACGAAGCGCTTGGCATACTTAGTAGCTGCTACGGCACGCTCCAGAATCTCCTCACGTGTAGAGTTGAACTTATAGCGGATGTGCTCGTCGCTGGTGCCAATGCCCGTATGAATACGCTTGTGTTTGGCATACTTCAACGCATCGAAAGCAACATCGATGTCACGCTCTACAGCACGCGTCAGCGCACAGATAGTAGGCCACGTAACAGCCTTTGAAATCTCAATGACGGAGTTAAAATCGCCTGGACTGCTAATCGGAAATCCTGCCTCAATGACGTCGACGCCCAACTGTTCGAGCGCCTTGGCTACCTGAATCTTCTCAACAGTGTTCAACTGACAGCCGGGCACCTGCTCGCCGTCACGAAGTGTTGTGTCGAAAATGTACAATCTGTCACTCATCTTTTTAAACTTTTCATTGTTCACTATTCACTGTTCACTACGAAAAAAGCCTCTCTACACTCGGAAGTGAGAAAGGCTCTGTATACTATTGATTATTAATCGTTCATCTGCATATCAGCATACCCTATCACTTCCGGCCACTTTACGCAGTCGAATAATAATAATGTTGCTAATCAGATTCAGATTTCTCATCGTTCTTTTTTCTTAATCGGCTGCAAAGTTATATATTTCTCACTAACTACGCAAACAATTCACCACTTTTTTGTATCAATTTACAACAATTTGTTACTTTTTGACCTATAAGCCTCTTGCACGAAGGATAGCAGAAGCATCTGGCTGCTGCATTCCCGTGAAGTCGGCAAACATCTGCATGAGGTCACCCGTATTGCCACGACTCAGTATCTTGTCGCGCATGGCCTGACCCGTTTCAGGCTTCAGGGCACCCAGTTTGGCAAAGGTGTCAGCCACATTGACTGCCAACACCTCCGTCCACAGATAGCTGTAGTAACCAGCAGCATAGCCCCCACCCCATACATGGTTGAAGTAGCTGGTCATATAGCGTGGCGGAATCGGAATAAAAGGATTCAAGAGTCCCACCTTACGCAATGCCTCTGTCTCGAACTCCATAGCCTTATCGGCCGTTGGGATATCTTTCGATGGCAGCATGTGCCAAGCCATGTCGAGTAAGGATGCAGCGAGGTTCTCGCCCAAGGCATAACAGGGCTGGAAATTGATGCTCTTCAGCATGCGCTCCTTCAGTTCGGCAGGCATGGGCTCGTTGGTCTCGTAGTGGCGTGCATAGTGGTCGAAGACCTCAGGGATAGAGGCAAACGACTCGTTGAACTGTGAAGGCATCTCCACGAAGTCGCGAGCGACGTTGGTTCCTGCCAGCGTCTTATATTCACAGTTGGAGAGCATGCCGTGCAGGGCATGGCCAAACTCATGGAACATCGTTGTCACCTCGTCCCACGTAAGGAGCGACGGTTTGCCCTCAGGAGCCTTGGCATTGTTGCAGACATTGTAGATAATAGGCTTCTGATTCCAGCGGTGGCTCTGCTCTTGGTAGTTGTCCATCCACGCACCGCCACGCTTCGACGCACGACGGTAGTAGTCGCCATAGAACAGTGCCATAGACTGGCCGTCCTTGTCGAAGACCTCGAAGACGCGCACGTCAGGATGGTACGTCGGAATATCCTTGCGCTCCTTGAATGTCAGACCATAGACGCGATTGGCAGCATAGAAGACACCATTGAGCAAGACACTGTCGACATTGAAGTAAGGTTTTACCTCGTCCTCAGAAATGTCGAGCAATTCCTTCTTCATCTTGGCAGAATAATAGAAGTAATCATAGGGTTGTAACTGGAACTCGGCACCCTGCGTCTTGCGAGCGAAGTTCTCGATGGTCTTTGTCTCAGCATCAGCCTTGGGGACATAGGCCTTCACCAGGTTCATTAAGAAGGCATAGACATTCTCTGACGTCTTGGCCATCGTGTTGTCCAGCGAATACGCTGCATAGCTGGGATAGCCCATCAGCTCAGCCTGTTCGGCACGCAGCTTGGCTATCTCGCTGACGAGGGGAAACGTGTTGTACTTGGGATTGCTGCCGTCAGCACGATGGATGCTGGCCTCATAAATCTTCTTGCGCAACTCACGATTGTCGAGACTGGCCAAAGGAGCCTGCTGCGTAGTATTCATGATGACGATAGCGTAAGGTGCCTTCCCCCCGCGACTCTCTGCATCCTTCTTGCACTGGGCAATGTCGGCATCACTGAGTCCTGCCAGGTCTTCCTTCTTGTCGACCCACACGATAGCATCGTTGGTGGCAGCCTGCAAGAGGTCGCCCCACTGCTGCTGCAGATCAGAGATGCGCAGGTTGATTTCCTTCATGCGAGCCATCTTCTCGTCAGACAAGAGAGCTCCCTTGCGCACAAAGTCCTTATAGATTTCCTCCAGGAGTTTCTGGTCTTCACCCGTCAGCTTATCGTGCTCGTTGTCATAGACCTGCTTGATGCGCTCAAACAGAGGCTTGTTGAACGATATCTCGTTCTGCAGGTCAGTAAGCAGAGGCTGCACAGTTTTCTCTATCTCACTGATTTCGTCAGACTTGTCGGCCTCTGTCAGAGCGAAGAACACACTGCTGACGCGAGCCAACAATTTGCCACTGTCCTCGAAAGGCAGAATCGTATTCTCAAAGGTTGCAGGTTCCTTACAATCCACAATGGCCTGGATGCTGTCACGCTTCTGCTGCATGGCGACCTGGAAAGCCGGCATGTAGTCCGTCACCTGAATTTTGCTGAAATCAGGTGCATGGAAGGGTAAAGAACTCTCTGCCAGCAGAGGATTCTCGCGAGAACTCTGCTGGCAGGCGTTAAAAGTTAGCATCATAGCGGAACTCATTCCGATAGCTAATAAAGTCTTTGTGTTCATTTATTTTTCACTTTTCTCTATTCACTTTTCATTAGCGAAACGCTTACTGGTGTTGATCACGCAAGAGGTCGTTTACAGTCTTAACGGGGTTGAACGTAGCAAGAGGCACTTCCACGAAGACAGTAGACCAGTCGCTCATTGCGCCATTCCACAAACCTGGCAACTCCAGAGCCTGCAGTTCCTTACCACTTTTTGACTTCTGCGAGATGAAGCCCGTCGTCGGGTCTACAAACTTAGGCAGGTCGAAGGCATTGCCCTTATAGTCCTTCACGGCGCAGACGAGGTCAACAGGGTTGAAGTGGGTGCCCTTAGTGAACATCTCCATATACTCCTTATTGCTCTTATCAATCTGGCTGGACTCCAAAATCTGCAGCGATACGGTACCATCCTGGTTATAGGTCAGGAACGGTCCGCCACCAGGCTCGCCGACATTTTTCACAACGCCACAGACACGCATCGGGCGGTTCAGCTTGCGACGCAGATAGTCGGGATCCTCTTTCTGTCCCTTAGGATCAGTACAGAGGTTTTCGCGAACAAACTGAGCCATCTCAGCCAACTGGGCATCGGTAGCTCCTGCATCCAGAATGCGCAGATACTCGAAAACCTTCTTCTGCAGGGTGACCAGCACACCAGCAATGATCTGTTTCCATATCACCGTATCCGTCTTCAAACGATCGGGAACAACGTTGTCAATATTCTTCACGAAGATGACGTCAGCCTCTATCTCGTTGAGATTCTCGATGAGGGCTCCATGACCGCCTGGACGGAACAGAAGCGAACCGTCGCTATTGCGGAATGGCGTACCGTCAGGATTGGCTGCGACAGTATCGGTAGAAGGTTTCTGTTCTGAGAAGGTGATGTCATACAGGATGCCATATTTCTTGGCATAGAAGTCGGCCTTCTGCGCAACCTTCTGCTTGAAGAGTTCCATGTGCTCGTGAGAAACGGTAAAGTGTACGTGAGCCTGGCCATTAGAGGCAGCATACAACGCACCCTCAACCAAGTGCTCCTCCATGGGTGTGCGAGGACCTTCAGCATAGTTGTGGAACAGGAGCAGTCCCTTAGGCAGTTGACCATAGTTCAAGCCCTCAGCCTTCAGCATGTTGGCAGCAACGGCTTTGTAGTTGCCTTCAGCCATCAGTGTCTGAATGCCTTTGCCATTGTTTTTCTGGCAGACAGCATCCAGTTCTTTGTAGAAAGCAAACTTCGTGATATGGTCGAAATACTTTTTCTCGAAATCGGTAGTCGGTTTGTCATAGTCGGCATCGACGAAAGCAAACATATCTTTGAACATACGGCTGGCAGCACCTGAAGCAGGAACGAACTTCACTACTTTCTTGCCCTCAGCTTTATACTGCTGCCAAGCCTCGATAAAGCGTTTGCGCTCAGCGTCGTTGGGAGCAACGATGCCACGATCAATGGCTGCAGCGGCTTCTAACTTCAGAAACGGGAAACCAGTCTTAAACTGTCCCAATTGGGTTTCAATCTGCTGCTCAGAGATCCCTTTCTGAGCAAGTTGTTTCAGGTCTTGTTGTGTCAACATATGATTTAGTGTGTTTTAAGTTATTGTTTGTCTAATTCTTCATAAATAGAGTTGTTCGACTTGTACTCAGGCACTATCTCCTTCATCTTCTTGACAGTAGCCATATTATCGTAGTGAGTCGATATCTCAATGAGTTCGTCGATATCTTTGGAGACCTGTTCAAACTCATAGCTGCGCACCTCGGCAATACGAATCTTCTCGTGGAACGTCGGCTTGGTACCTTCCTTGTCGTTGAGCACCTCCTCATAAAGTTTCTCACCAGGACGCAGACCCGTATACTTAATCTCCACATTCTTGGCACCACTCAACTTAATCATGCGCTTAGCAAGGTCGGCAATGCGCACGGGTTTACCCATGTCGAAGACAAAAATCTCACCGCCATTACCTTTTGTACCAGCCTCCAGCACCAGCTTACAAGCCTCAGGAATCAGCATGAAGTAGCGAACGATGCGCTCATCGGTAACAGTTACAGGACCGCCATTCTGAATCTGCTCCTTAAAGAGTGGAATGACAGAACCATTAGATCCCAGCACATTACCAAAGCGCGTGGTGACAAACTGTGTCTCACTGGTCTTGCCCAATGCCTGTACATAGATTTCACAGATACGCTTCGAACAACCCATGACATTCGTCGGATTCACAGCCTTATCCGTAGATACCATGACAAACTTCTTGACGCCATACTTCACACTCAAGTCGGCTATGACCTTGGTACCGTAGATGTTGTTCTGTACAGCCTCCGAGGGGTTGTCCTCCATCATTGGCACATGCTTATAGGCAGCAGCATGGAACACATAGTCGGGACGGAACTCCTTGAAGATATTTTCCATACGGTCTTTCTTGCAGATAGAAGTTACCACCACCTCAGACTTCACCTTCGGATAGCGCTTCTGCATCATCAGCATCAGATCGTGGTCGGGGGTTTCTGCCTGATCTATCAGCATCATAGCCTCTGGCTTGTAGGAAGCTATCTGGCGTACCATTTCGGAACCGATGCTACCAGCAGCACCCGTAATCAGGATGCGACGGCCAGAAAGCAGTTCACCCACTGACACCATGTCGACACGAATCTCGTCGCGTGGCAACAAATCTTCCACGCTCACCTCCTTCAGGCGCAGTTCGTTGTCGTTCTGATCTTCTTGTAACTCGCCATCCATCAGGTTGACTTCCCTTGCAGACTCCGACATGAAGATCTTCACGCCAGCACCCAGCAGTTGGTCTTGCAGTGACTGGTCGTTACGGAATGCCGCCAGACGCGGCGTAGCAATCAGTACACCCTCGATATGCATACGTCTGATAATCTGCGAGAGGTCGTCAGAAGCATTAAACACATGAAGACCCATGACCCTGTTATGGATGGTATAGTTGCCTTCAGGAGCAATAAATCCCTTGACATTGAAACGTGCAGGACTCTGAGAACGGACATTCTTGGCCAGTCCTACGCCGCCCTCCATTTCTCCGTATATCAATACGCGCAGAGCGCGAGCATCAAGGGCCGTTATCTCATACAGTGTCTTTACCATCACCCTCAAGGCCCACATCAACAAGGTCGCTATGGCATACATCAATATGATGTGACGGAATGGCAAATGACAGAACACGTCATTGGGATAATAGAGCACCAGATAATGCATCAGATAGGCAATTACCAATGACACGATATTGGCATAGAACACTCTTGTCAGGTCGACAAACGATGAGTAGCGAACAATACCTGAATAGGTATGGAACATACGTGCACCCACAAAACCTGGCAATGCATACATCACCAATGTTCTCAACAGCAATAGCAGATCAATTTCTCCTGCTCTGCGGAATACAAAAATCCAATAGGTTAAAACACCAGCTAGTACTAAAATAGCATAGTCCAACAGCAGAATTCCCCAATAGGGTAATGCATTTCTGCTGAAATACCAATTCAAAACTTTGTTAATAGGTTTTATCATAGTACCTTACCACTTCTCTATATTTGTATTTTGGCTGCAAATTTACAAAGAAATCTCCCATTATCCAAATTATTATCCATTTTTTTACCAAATGTGATAAAGAAAATGTATTAAAACTCACGACAACAACTCATCCATACAAATATCATGTTCCTCTGTAGGTACCAATGCAACACGTTGGAAAGGAAAACACACTCCGATTTTATAGAGATGAGAATGGGCAGCGAGGAAACGGTCATAATAGCCACGTCCCCTACCCAACCGATGTCCTGCAGCATCGTACGCCATACCTGGTATCAAGGCGACTTCTATCTGCTCGTAGTCGACAAACGGCTCACCTACTGGTTCCATGATATGGTAGGCACCTTCGGCAAGGTCTGCTGCTGAGTGATAGCGTCGTAACTCCATCTGCTCGTCGTCCAACACCTTGGGCAACAGGACAACACACCCACGCGCCACCAACTGTTCAACCAGTGGTCGCAGGTCGACTTCATCAGGCAACGGCCAATAAGCTAAGACCACCCGACAGTCTGCCAGCCGTTGGCTTAGCTGTTCGGCAATGCTCTGCGACATAGATTGCAACTGGTCAGCATGCTGGCGCTTAGCCTCTCGCATTTGTTGGCGCAACAGGGGTTTCGTCATGGCACCATTACGCGCAGAGAATTCGCAACCGCAATATTGCTGGTTATAGAAGCCATACGCTTTAAGCAACTGATTTCTGCGTTCCTGCAAGCCTCCCTTACGCCAGTTCTGGGCCCAGAAAGTAACGCCGCCAACAGCCTGCTCTGCCGCCCGTCCGGCACGCTCTATCTGTTCCAGACTCTTCCATCGGCTGGACGCCAGCGTAGTAGCAAAATAACGGACACCCAGTGCCTTGGCCTTGCGTGCTGCAGCCATCAGACGCAGGGTGAAGCATTGCTCACAGCGCCTTCCCCTTTCGGGTTCTCCCTCCATGCCGCAGATGCCCTGCAACCACTCCTGGTGATTGTAGTCATCGTCTATCCAGCGGATGCCTAACGACGACGCATGGCGCTTGCTCTCCTCCTTACGAATCTCATATTCCTCACGAGGCCAGATGTTGGGATTATAATAGTAGATGACAGGGCGCACACCGTTGGCCATCAACCATTCGACAATGGCTGACGAGCACGGGGCACAGCAGGCATGCAGCAACACCTCGCTGACTCCGTCAGGAACCATGATTTTATTCATAGGCCTCTGGCTTTCCAAATGCGTTCTTTGGCATTGTTGATCTCCTGAAATTTCTTCTCAGCGGCTTTGCGCACATCCTCGCCCAAGGCTGCCACCTTGTCTGGGTGATGGTTCAGCGCCAGATTGCGATAAGCACGCTTCACCTCTGCATCGGTAGCATTGGGGGAAACACCCAACACCTGATAGGCTGATTCCAAATCGTCTTTACCCATGCCCAGCATCGAGTCAACATCGTCAGCAGACATCTGCATCCACTGGGCACACTCCTTCATGGTCTTCACCTCTACATCGTCAACACGCCCGTCGGCCTGCGAAATCATGACGAGGAAGTTGAGCAGCTGCAGGCGTTGTGAATAGTCCATATTCATGGCTATCTGACGACAACAGTCGGCAACGGTATTTTTAAACTGCTGTTCTCCTACCCGCTTCTGCTCGTCGAAGAGCCTGCGCAGTATTTCGTCACCCTGCTGACTGGCTACTTCGCCAAAGTTCTGGCGCAGCATGTTACGCACCACTTCCATCTCGGAATGCATCACCTTGCCATCGGCCTTGATGACGTAGGAAGACAGCACCAGCATCGAGAATAAGAAGCTGTTGCGCTGTCCTTGAGCCGTCCGACTCTGATAGGCCGCCTGCTGGTAGCCGCTATAGCCGTCAAAGGTTCCTTGCGTCTCATAGGTGTTCACTCCGTCGAGCATACTGTCAAGGACGCCCCCCAGCACAATACCTGCCAAGGCTCCTAAGGGACCTCCGCTCATGAATCCGACGATTCCTCCAATCCACTTTCCTATTGCCATAAAGCTATTGTTTGATTTCTATGTCGCGTTTCACGTTATTACGAATCTTCGTCAGATAGCACTTCATTCCCTCGGCATCACGATGGTCTATAATCTCCAACAGTTCCTTCAGTTCCGTACGGATCTGTGCCACCTGGTCATGGGTATAGGGGTTGAAGAGTATTTCCTGCAACAGGTAGTCATCTTCGTTGAGCACGCCCTTGGCAATGCGCATGTGACGCTTGAAGGTGGTGCCTGGAGCGTCCTGATGCTTCATGACGGCAGCAAAGACGAAGGTCGATACGAAAGGAATAGACAGCGAGTAAGCCACCGTCTTGTCGTGTTCCTCGAAGGAGTATTCGTAGATGTTGAGTCCCAGCTTCTGGTAAAGGTCTTTAAAGAAGATGCGTCCCATGTAGTCGCCCTCGCTGATGATGATGGCATTCTCCTCAGAGAGTTGCTGCAGATTGGCAAAGGTCGGTCCGAACATGGGGTGCGTAGAGACGTAGCGCATGCCCGTCGACTCGTAGAACTCTTTCATGTCTGTCTTTACGGAAGCGATATCGCTGATGATACACTCCTTGGGCAGATAGGGAATAATCTCTTTGAAGACAGGAATGGTGTACTTCAACGTAACCGCATTGATGAGCAACTCGGGCTTGAAGGCCTTGACTTCTTCGTAACTCGTAAAGCGCTGACAGTTGTAGGTGAAACGCATGCGCTTGGCATCACGTTCAAAGACGGCAACCTCGTGGTCGAAACTCAGCAGGTCGATGAAGAAGCTTCCCATCTTGCCTGCTCCCATAACTAATATTTTCATGCTTTTAGCTGTTAGCTATTGCAATTGGCTAAAAGCTAAACGCTAATAGCCAAAAGCCTTTTATTTGTTGATAATCTCGATTTGCTGACGGACACTTTCTTCGTGAATACTCTCAAACACATGGGCAATGAAGTCTGGCGACATGCCGCAGAGCGAGCCCTGAGCGCCGCGCTTAGACAGTATCTCATTATAGCGAGAGGCCTGCAGCACGGTCATATTGTGTTCCTTCTTATACTGTCCAATCTCACGGCAGACACGCATGCGCTTGGTCAGGATATCCATAATCTGATTGTCCAACTCGTCAATCTGCTTACGCAACTGCTGAATACCCTCTGTTGTCGTGTTCTCGTCGCGGATAACCAGCAGCGAGAGGATGTAGTCGAGCACGTCGGGGGTTACCTGCTGCTTGGCGTCACTCCAAGCCTTGTCGGGATCGCAATGGCTCTCAATGATCAGTCCGTCAAAGCCAAGGTCCATAGCCTGCTGACACAGCGGAGCAACCAATTCGCGACGGCCTCCGATATGTGACGGGTCGCTGATGATGGGCAGATCGGGAATACGGCGATGCAGCTCGATGGGAATCTGCCACATGGGAGTGTTGCGGTATATCTTGTTGTCGTATGACGAGAAACCGCGATGGATGGCTCCCAGACGCTTCACGCCTGCACCATTGATGCGCTCCAAAGCACCAATCCAGAGTTCCAGGTCGGGGTTGACGGGGTTTTTGACGAAAACAGGCACATCGACTCCTTTCAACGAGTCTGCCAAGGCCTGCATGGCAAAGGGGTTAGCAGAAGTACGTGCGCCCACCCACAGGATGTCGATGTCATACTTCAGCGCCAGTTCCACATGCTCTGGTGTTGCTACCTCGGTAGCCACGAGCATCTTCGTCTCCTCCTTCACCTGCTTCATCCATTTCAGGGCAGGCTCACCATGTCCCTCAAAGCCACCTGGCTTGGTACGAGGCTTCCACACGCCAGCACGGAAGTTATGGCAACCTTTCATTGCCAGCTGTTTGGCAGTAGTCATCACTTGTTCCTCTGTCTCAGCAGAGCATGGGCCTGCTATCACGAAGGGACGTTCATTGTCACTCGGCAAATTCAATGGTGCTAATTCTAAACTCATATTATATTGCGTTTTTTATTCTTTCTAATGCTTCCTTGATTTTCTCTTCCTTGGCGCACAGCGAGATGCGGATATAGCGCTCACCATTTGTACCAAAGATGAAGCCTGGCGTGATAAACACACGAGCCTCGTGGAGCACACGCTCTGTCAGGTCTTCTACGTTCTGGACGTCAGCAGGAATCTTACCCCACAGGAACATACCTACCTGCTGTTTGTCGTAAGTGCAGCCCAGCACATCCATGATCTTCTCAGCCCACTCGCGGCGACGGGCATACGTCTCAATGTTGTATTCGCGATGCCAAGCCTCGTCGTTCTTGTAAGCCTCTGCGGCAGCCAGCTGAATACCACGGAAGGTACCGCTCTCAATGTTCGACTGCACCTTCAGAATCCACTGGACAAACTGCGCATTCGATGCACAGAGCCCGACACGCCAGCCAGGCATGTTGTGACTCTTCGACATGGAGTTGAACTCGATGCAGCAGTCCTTGGCACCAGGAACCTGCAGAATGCTCAGATGCTTATCGCTGAGGATGAAGCTATAGGGATTGTCGTTGACGACGACGATGTCGTGCTCCTTGGCGAAGCGCACCAGACGCTCGTAGGTCTCCATGCGGGCCCGTCCGCCAGTAGGCATATTGGGGTAGTTGGTCCACATCAGCTTCACCTTCGACAGGTCCATCTTTTCCAACTCGTCGAAGTCGGGCTGCCAGCCGTTGTCCTCGCGCAGGTCGTAGTTGACAATCTTGGCACCCAGAATCTTACTTAAGGAGGTATAGGTGGGATAGCCCGGATTGGGCACCAGCACCTCGTCGCCAGGGTTGACGAAGGCCAGCGTGACGTGCAGAATACCCTCCTTAGAACCTATCAAGGGCAGCACCTCGCTCTTGGCATCAAGGTCTACGCCATACCAACGCTGATAAAACCGAGCCATGGCCTCGCGCAACTCGGGTGTACCCTGTGTGGGCTGATAGCCGTGGGCGTTAGGCTGCTGGGCCACCTCGCACAATTTGTCGATAGTCTGTTGGGAGGGCGGCATGTCTGGACTGCCAATGGCCAAGGAGATGATGTCTTTGCCTTCGGCATTCAACTGTGCTACCTCTTTCAGCTTGCGGCTGAAGTAGTACTCTTGTACTAAGCTGAGTCTTTCTGCTGGGTGTATCATATTATAATTCTTAACTCTTAATTTTTAACTCTTAATTCGTCTGTCTTCCGTCCTTATATTCTCCTAATATCTTGAAGTCCTTGGTCAGCGGAATGATGGCATCAATCGACTGGCGATAGCGTGTCAGGTCGTTGTACATCACATCGATATAGAACAGGTATTCCCACTCACGACCGATGATGGGCAGCGACTGAATCTTCGTTAGGTTCATCTTGTAGAACGACAGAATAGCCAGGACGTGCGCCAGCGAACCCTCTTCGTGAGGCAGCGAGAACACCATGCTAGCTTTGTTGGCTTCTGTCAACGGGCGCAACAGATCGGCCTTGTTGGGGTTCGACACCACAAGGAAACGGGTGAAGTTGTGCTTGTTGTCCTCGATGTGGTTCTCCAGCACCTTCAGTCCATAGAGTTTGGCGGCCTCGGCGTGACAGATGGCAGCCCAGCCTCTCCTACCCTGTTCGGCAATCATCTTGGCGGCACCTGCCGTATCCTCAGCCTCCACATTTTTAAGCTGTGGGTGCTGCGACAGGAACTGCCGGCACTGCATCAGCGCTACGGGGTGTGAGTGGACCTCCTGAATGCTGTCCCAGTCGTCGTCAGGCAGACAGCAGATGCAGTGCGAAATGTGCAATTTATGCTCACCGACAATCGTCGTACCACTGTCGCGTAACAGTTCGTAGTTGTGCAACAGCGAACCTGCTATGGTATTCTCGATGGCCAGCATACCAATGGCCGTAGGATCTTGCTTCATCTGCTGAAATACCTCCTCAAAGGTGGAGCAACAGATCAGTTGTATCTGCTCATCCTCGAAATAGAGGTGGGCGGCAATGTCGTGAAACGACCCTATCAGTCCTTGTATGGCTATTCTCTTCATTTCTGTACCTTATTATATTATTTAAAAGAAATCCCGCTTTCACTTGTCTGTGAAGCGGGACTGTATCTTTTTTTATTTTCTGATTGTTTTCTTACATACGGCCTTCCGCTCCACAGGTTGCTGTAAAGTAAAAATAAAAGCCGTAAAAGTAAGCGTTCAACATGTTCATTGTCTCTGTATTTTTGTTTATCGACTGCAAAAGTATAACTTTTTCAGCAATTCACCAAACATTTTGACAGAAAAATTAGCATTATGCTTTCATTTTCAACAATCAGCCATCTTTTTACCACGCCTTAACGGGGTTTGGAGACTTTTTGGGGTTTATCACCTGTTTGATGTTACTCGTCCATCTGGAACAGAGGGTCTTCGGGCATCACCATGACGGGCTTCTGTTCGAAGTCGCGCAACAGTTTGTCGCTGACATACTTCTTGTCGACCACCAGGCGGAACATATATTCACGGAACCAGCGTGCCGACATGATGAGACAGCCCTGCTGACCCCAACTGCCGCCCCACGAATTCTCGACCTTCCACTTCAGTGGATTGCCCTGAGCGTCGAGGTCGACAGCGGTCAGCGTCATGGCGTGGGTGGAGCCGCTGTCGAAGGTGGAGATGCGCTCGGCCTTCGTCATATTAAAAGAGGTGTTAAACAGTGAGGCGTAGTCGTAGTTCTCCAGGTCGCAATAGCCACGCTTACGATCCAGCTGTTTGGCAACATCGTAGGAACTGTAGAGCTTGCGACCATCTTTCAGCGAGGCAATAGCCAATTGCTCAATATCCTCCATAGGCAGGTTCAGATACTTCCAGTTGTGGCCGTCGTAGACATGGCGGTCGTACTCCACCTCGTAGGTCTTGTAGTATTCGCGACGCGGGTCGTTCATCACCATGATGAACGTGCCGTTGAGGGGTCCACCCACCGTCTCCTCATAGAACGACTTAGGGGTATACTTCTTAGCAGGTGTGAGGGCCTTGCCGTCCTTGTCCTTGAAGGCATAGGTGAACTCCTTGACGGGTTCGCCCAGTGTGATGACGAGCATGTGGTATATCTCGCTGAGCATCTCCGTCTTGCGCTGTTCGATGGCTTTGGCTTTCTTGCCCTCGCTGACCATCTTTCGCAACTCCAGACCCTGCTCGCGTAACTTCGACTTGATGATGCTCGACATCTTGGAAGTGTTGTCAGCAGAATAGGTCTCGGGCTGTACGTCAGCAGGCACCAGGCCATACTTCTCAGCCAGGTCTGCAACACCACAGAAGGTGCCGCCATCATTCAGCGGGTAGTGGAAGAAGAACTGCACGCGCTGGTCGTCGATGGGCTTCTTGCTGGTGTCGATGATGCCCTGCAACATGAGGTTGGCCTTCTCCAATTGGTCCCAGAAAAAGAGATAGTCCTGCGAAAAGAGTACGCTGAGCGAGTCAGTGCGCTGGGCAAAATTGGCACGCAGCACGTTGAGTCCGCTGAACATCCAGCAACGGCCGCTGGACTGCTGGTCGGTGATGGACTGTTTCTTGGTCTCTACGCTAAAATAGGTATCCAAGACTCCCGCATTCTGGCGGTTCTGTGCCAGATTATCAATAGCGTTGGCTGCCAGCGCATTGCGCAGGGCACGGTCAGAGGGCGTGGGGGCATTCTGCTGTTCTATCTGCTGCAGCATCTGCGGACTGATGCCACCCTGTTTTTGCTGTGCTGAGAGACCGAGGGTCATCATCAGCGACAGACTGCATACGATTGTTCTCATGTCGGTTTATTTCTTCTTTTTAGATTTCTTACTTGATATGTGGAAGGTCTTCATATTGCTGCTATTGCCATTGCCCAGGCGTGCCTTATAGTACTTCCGAGCCTCAGGCAGCCACCCCTGTATCTGTTTGATACGCGTGGCATCGCTGGGGTGCGTGCTCAGCCAAGAGGTAGATCCGCCGCCCGTAGCCTGCGACATGCGCTGCCAGAAGCTGACAGCAGCCTCGGGGTCGTAGCCTGCCATAGCGGCAAAGATAATGCCCAGATGGTCGGCCTCGCTCTCATGGTCGCGCGAATACTTAGCACTGGCTCCTTGGGCACCCAGTCCGAAGACGGTGCCTGCCACCTGCTGTAAACCGGAGCTGGCACCAGCACCAGCCATCAGCACGCCCAATGCCTGGGCACCATACTGCTGTTTGATGGCTGTCGACATCTGCTCGGCAGAGTGCTTTGCAACGGCATGGGCAATCTCGTGACCCAGCACGATGGCCAACGACGTCTCGTCACGCGTGACGGGCAGCAGTCCCTCGTAGACCACAATCTTGCCGCCAGGCATGCAGAAAGCATTCACCTGCTGGTCTTGCACCAGGTTGAACTCCCACTTATACTGGGAGACCTCGCTGCCCAATCCGT
Source organism: uncultured Prevotellaceae bacterium (assembly GCA_900313235.1). GTDB lineage: Bacteria > Bacteroidota > Bacteroidia > Bacteroidales > Bacteroidaceae > Prevotella. Next base: position 19,075 of record OMQN01000006.1, read on the forward strand.
TGGCGTTGAGATACGACACGACGGCATTGGCCAGGTTCTGCCCTACCCGCTTGACCATTGCCGTATTGGCAGCATTCGTCGAGGGTTTGGCACTCTGCATATACTGCTGGTACTGCTGGTTGGACAGGCTCAGCACCTGTTCGTCAGACACCATCAGCGTTCTCTTTCTGCCCGTAATGGGCACTGTCGACGACGTACCGCACCCCACCAGGATGGCGGCAACCAATGCCAACAATACGATTCTCATCTTTCTCATCTGACTCTCTTTTTGGTTAGTGTTGTCACTAAGTATGATTTCAAACCGCAAAAGTAACAATTATTTTGCAGCTAACCAAATTATTTGGCATAAAACAAAGAAAGAGGCACTGCCTCAACGGCAATGCCCCTCACTTTTTCATAACATTAATACTACTAACTAAACTATCTATCAACTATCTCAAACCACGGTTGGCGAGTGTAATGTTCAGCAGCATCACGTACTTACGATACTGATCCTTGTTGAGGATGTAGTTCATGTAAGCCAGATCCTTGTTGACAGCCTTCTCAACCATCTTTGAACGCTCGTCCTTGCCATACTGAGCAGCAAACATCATCTCCGTAGAGAAAGTCTTGTGAACCTCAGCAACGCTCTCTACCTGATCGTTGGTCAGACCCAGTGCGTGTGCCAGTGACTTCATGTTGACTGTCATGTTGTATGCCTCGGTGGTATTCATACCTTCGTTTTCTGCAAACGTTGTTGTCATGCTCATCAGAGCAACCAGTGTCAATAAAATCTTTTTCATTTTTGTTACCCTTTCTTTAATCTTTAACTTTACCTTTAATAATGTTATCCTTTTTTCCTTTTTGACGATGCAAAGGTACGACGTTTTTCGATGCCTTCCAAACTTTTCAGGGAATTGTGTGCGCAAACACCCCTAATTCTTGACCTTTGTCAAAGAAACCCAAGAATCCTTGATTTTCGTCAAAATGAAAGAAAAAACCCCTTATCGATGGCATTATTTCATTGTTTTTCATTACCTTTGCATCCAAATTTTAATAATAAGGTATATGGACAACAAAACAAACAAGTACATTGCCGTCTCTTACAAGTTGTATGTAGACGGTGAAAGCGGTAAGGAACTCATCGAGGAAGCCCCCGCCACACGCCCTTTCTCATTCATCACAGGCTTCGGCTTTGCCCTCGACAAGTTCGAGCAGCAGATGATTGCCACAGAGCAGGGTCAGAACTTTAATCTCACACTGAGCAAGGAAGAAGGCTATGGCGAATATCACGACGAGTATGTCCTGGACCTCGATCGCAATATGTTCTGCATCAACGGGCACTTCGACCACGAACATATCTACAAAGACGCCATTGTTCCTCTGCAGAACGACCAGGGTGAGCGCTTCAATGGTCGCGTGCTGGAGATTGGCGAAGAGAAAGTGAAGATGGACCTCAACCACCCGTTGGCTGGCGAGACGCTCTACTTCGAGGGTACTGTACTGGAGAACCGCGAGGCCACCAAGGAAGAAGTTGACCACATGATGAAACACCTGACAGGTGGCTGCGGAGGTCATTGCGACAGCTGCGGAGGTGGTTGCGACCACGATGACTGCGGCTGCGGTCACGATCACGACCACGACCACGACCACGAGCACCACCACGACGGTTGCGGCTGCGGTCACTGCCACTAATTACCCCATCAAAAACCATTAGACCCCAAAGGCCCAAAGCCCCATTAGCCCCATGAATAGTATAGGAAGAATCTTCAGAGTGACGACGTTTGGCGAGAGCCACGGTGACGCCATAGGTGGTGTGGTTGATGGTATGCCTGCAGGCATCGCTATCGACACCGACTTCATCCAGCAAGAGCTGAACAGACGGCGCCCAGGACAGAGCAACATCACGACAGCACGCAACGAGTCCGATCGCGTAGAACTGCTCAGTGGCGTCTTTGAGGGCAAGTCGACAGGCTGTCCTATTGGCTTCATCGTACGCAACGAGAACCAGCACTCCGCTGACTACGACAACATGCGCGAGGTCTTCCGCCCCTCACATGCCGACTACACCTATACACAGAAGTATGGTGTGCGCGACCATCGCGGTGGCGGACGCTCATCGGCTCGCATCACCATCAGTCGCTGCGTGGCTGGTGCCTTGGCGAAATTGGTATTGCGCCAGCTGGGCATTGAGATTGCTGCGTACACGTCGCAGGTGGGCCCTATCGCACTGGAGCACGACTACCACCGCTACGACCTCTCGCTGACAGAGAGCAATGCCGTACGCTGTCCTGACCAGCTGAAGGCAGAGGAGATGATACAACTCATCCAGCAGGTCAAGGCTGAGGGCGACACTATTGGTGGTGTCATCACCTGTGTCATCAAGGGCTGTCCCGTTGGACTGGGCGAACCGGAATTCGGAAAGTTGCATGCCCAACTGGGTGCTGCCATGCTGAGCATCAATGCCGTAAAGGGCTTTGAATATGGCGATGGCTTTGCTGCCGTCACCCAGCGTGGCTCTGAGCAAAACGACATTTTCACAGTGGACAACAACGTGTGTCGCGATTCCTTTGCGACATCTCATTCCGTCGTTACCACGAAGACCAACCATAGCGGAGGCATCCAGGGAGGCATCTCCAACGGACAGGACATTTTCTTCCGTGTGGCTTTTAAGCCCGTCGCCACCCTACTCCGCGAACAAGAAACGGTGGACATTCACGGAAAAGCCACCACACTGACCGCCCGAGGACGCCACGACGCTTGTGTCTTACCTCGCGCCGTACCTGTTGTAGAAGCAATGGCTGCAATCACCATATTAGATGCTTATCTGGTTTATAAAAGTGTAAAAAACGGAGATATTTGCATCTAAATGCAAAAAAAACAAAAAAATAATTGCAGTTTAAAGATTTTATACTATCTTTGCAGGAGCTATTAGGGATTTGTGAAAATCTGAAATAGCTTTAGTTAAGTCTAGTTTAGTTTTTGTGTTGGTTAAGGGCGACCGTATGGCCGCCCTTAAATTTGTCTTTTTCACTCTTCACTAGCGAAGTGCTACACGCATCCGATAATCTCGTGGATGTCTTGACACCCGTGTACATCGAGCCACTCGTTGATACCGTCTCTTACCTTAATGGTGACAGCAGGATCGAGGAAGTTGGCAGTACCAATCTCAATGGCCGTAGCACCAGCCATCAGAAACTCCAGCGCATCTTTAGCGGTAGAGATACCTCCCAAGCCTACCACAGGGATTCTGACAGCCTTGGCAACCTGATTGACCATACGTAGGGCAACAGGTTTCACGCAGGGGCCAGAGAGTCCGCCAGTACCTATCGACAGTACCTTCTTGCGCTTCTCGACATCAATAGCCATACCCATCAGCGTATTGATGAGCGACACACTGTCGGCACCCTCAGCCTCTACTGCACGGGCTATCTCCGCAATATCCGTCACATTGGGTGACAGCTTGACAATCAACGTCTTACGATAAGCCTGACGGACAGCTTTCACAACACTTGATGCTCCTGCACAGGTCACGCCAAAGGCCATGCCGCCGTCTTTCACGTTCGGACAGGAGATATTCAGTTCAATGGCAGGAATCTTGTCCAAAGCATCAATACGAGCAGCACACTCCGCATAGTCTTCAGGAGACGAACCACTGACGTTGACAATCATGTTGGTATCGATGTCCTTGATTTGCGGATAGATGTGTTCACAGAAGTAATCGACACCCTTATTCTGCAGCCCCACACAGTTCAGCATACCGCTAGCAGTCTCTGCCATACGCGGATAGTCATTGCCCTGACGAGGTTTCAGCGTGGTACCCTTCACAATGATACCACCAAGACCACCGAGGTCGATGAAATCCTCAAATTCAATGCCATAGCCGAACGTACCGCTGGCAGTCATCACAGGATTCTTCAGGCTCAGCGCCCCAATATTTACGTTTAATTTTGCCATTTTCTTTTCGCTTAACTCTTAACTACGCCCAAAGTAACCTTTGGATATCAAATACGGGACCGTCCTTGCAGACACACAAGTTGCCTTCAGTGGTCTTCTCTACGCAGCACAGACAAGCCCCCAGTCCGCAGGCCATCATATTCTCCAACGAGGCCTCGCAGTCGATGCCTTTTTCAGTGGCATAGCGTGCTACAGCCTTCATCATAGGCGTAGGACCGCAGGTAAATAACTTATTGAAGGGCTCGGCAAGTACACTATGGTTAGTAACAAAACCCTTTTCACCCAGTGTGCCGTCTTCTGTCGTTACGCACACGCGCCCGTACTTATTAAATAAGTCAAGCTCCAAGAGATCTTTCGCACTGCGGCCTCCCAACAGGAAAGTAACCTGACAGCCCTGCTGCTGAAGAACTTCGCCCAGATACAACAGAGGAGCCACCCCTACACCGCCACCTACAAGAAGGACTGACGGCTGACGGCTGACGGCAGACTTCAAACCTCCTGTTTCAGACTTCAAAGAGAAGCCATTGCCCAGTGGTAAAACGCAGTTCAGCGTGTCACCAGGCTGTAAACGGCCTATACGGCGTGTACCGTCACCAATCGTGGCAACCATCAGCCAGAGTTCGTTGGCACTACGATCCACAAAATTAATAGAGATGGGACGACGCAGGAAGGTAGTCGACGAACCATCTACGCGTACCTCAACAAACTGTCCTGGCAGTATCTCCGGAAGAGGATGATCATCTGTCAGTCGCAACAAAACGTGCTTATCACTCAGGCGTTCGACGGCCTTTACGGATAAATCAAGGATATGTTTCTTCATAACGACTGCAAAATTACGAAAAATCCGCGTAATCCGTGCAAAGAGTGAATAAAAAACAAACTATTTCTTGGCAGGAACAAAAGATTCGTATGTCTGATCGTCGTAATAAACCCTGATTTCTGTTACTTTTCGTGGTTCTTTGTCAATTATTTTGATTTCTTCTCGAGCCATTTCCTGGTGTGTACTTTTTACACCATGCTGAAAAGTAGTCGGTTGAGCGACTGACTGACCACCAAAAAGTGAAGGTTGATCAAAATTCAGCATCTGATCTGACCCTCCAACAGGGAGTTCAGCAGGCATTTCTGAAGCACCAGAATCAGCGGTAGGGTGGGTCATATACATTTCACCGGTACCCCACAACAACCAATCGGCACTAATGTCAGGAATTTTCGTTTTGATGGCTTCGACAATATTCAGGGTAGGACGGGTACGTCCATTGAAAATACTCGAAAGAGTAGCGGGGGCGAGTTGGAGGAAATCAGCAAACACCTGTTGGGTCATGTGCTGGTCTTCCATGATGAGTCTGATGCGATCTTTTAGTTCCATAATGAATCAAATAGGGGCCAAAAGCCCAGTTTTCAATGATTTTACAAAGGTAAAGAGAAAAAATGAATTGTGCAAGAAATCTAAAGAGAATTTTAAGATGTGAAATTTAAATTTGCGATTTAAAACTTTAAATCTGTAGTTTTTAAAATGTATACCGAATACTTCAGAAACACAAACCCGAATTGTAGAACAAAAAACGAAATTAAAGAAATCTTCAAATCAATAAATGCAAATAATTGGGTATAAATGAATTAATTATGTAATTCTGCTGCATATCTCATACTATATGCAGTTTTGTATAGAACGTTGAAAGGTTATAGTTCCATCTAACTACAATAAAAATACACAAAGTATTGGTTTTTAGAGAATTACGTTTCGTAAAACGTCTTGTATATGTATGAATATCCAAATCCGAATACACCAATTCGTGTTTACGTATTCAAAGTTTACGGCCGTAATTTTGCTTTACAAATTCCGAATATCGTGTTTTAATATCCGAATTGAGCGATGTGACCATACACATTTAGATTTCAAAATCAACAATTATAAACCATAAAAATCGTTAAACATAAATTCCGGACTCCAGAATGAAGCCATTTTTTTCATTTTTGCGTTATTCTGAATCAGCGGTCACGAAGCGAAAAATACGCGAAATATGAGGCGTTATAATTCGCTGAAATCCCTTTGCAGACAGGCGATTGAGCCCCAAATTTTATGTCTGGGGAAAATGAGCAACGAGAAAAAAAATGGAGAAAAATTAGTGGAATATAAAGAAAATTAACTCCCTCATGAGCTCTCCTGGGGGTGTATTGGGGTTGTCCAGACCCTTACTTTTGGCATCAATTTCGCGTATTTTTGCAATAATCTGCATCACTTTCAGACCTGTGTAGTTTTTCATACCCGTCAAGTAGTCTTTAGCACCCCAGGGCGACTTCATATCGAGCCACTGTGCCAGTGCTTCCTGGCTACCTTTTTGAGGACAATAATAAGCAATCATCAGGTTTTGGAAGTAATTAAACACCAAAGGGAGTAAAGCATACAATCCCCCAGCCTTTGGATTTTCGTCAAAATATTTTACTATCTGATTTGCCTTCAGAATATTTCGGTTTACGATGGCATCACGCAACTCAAAAGGATTATAGTCTTTGCTGACACCGATTTGGTCTTCTACAATCTGTGGCGTCACTCTCCTATCCCCTTCCGGCAGTCCCAGAAGTACCTTATCAAGTTCACTGGTCAGCCTGCTGAGGTCAGAACCGATGGCGTCAGCTATCATCTGCGTCGACTTGGTGTCGATACTGGCATTTTTAGCTTTCAGATACTGCTGAATGAAGGCAGGAAGGTCGCGATCTTTGAGTTTCATGCTCTCAAACAGCACACCATGCTCGCGGATGGCCTTCACCAATCCCTGCTTACGACCGTCTATCTTGCCATTTTTGTGGCAGAAGACTAACACTGTCGAGGACATGGGCTGATGGAAATACTTCTCCAGAGGCTCCGTATTCTTGATGTTCTGTGCTTCTTTGACGATGACGACCTGTCGTTCAGCCATCATCGGATAACGCTTAGCAGCGTCAACAATCTGCGATGCGTTAACGTCAGAGCCAAACATAATGGTTTGGTTGAAGTCTCTTTCCTCCGGCTGCAGCACATTGTCAGCAATCCAGTCGCTAATCTTATCGATATAATACGACTCGTCACCCATCAGATAGTAGACGGGTTTATAATTGCGAGCCTTCAATTCGCTCATCACGCTGTCGAATGTTACTGCTGCTTGTGCCATTTCGAGTATTACTTTCGTTTACGCATCTGCGAAGACTTTTCCGTCATCCAGAGTGATGCGGAGCTTGGTGTATTCGCAATGAAAGTCATGCTGGAGACGGTCGAGATAGCGGCGACTTTCCCAATGACACATGGGGAGGTCGTGGAGCAGGTAGTTACCACAAGCCTCAGGACGCGTGGCAGGTACCTCTTTCTGGGTGAGAATCCACTGCAGACACTCGATAGTCAGTCGACGCATATCTTCCACGGTATAGTTTCCCGTCATGATGACGTACATGCCCGTAAGGCACCCCATCGGTCCTACGTAGACAACGTCGTCCTTCGCCTCGCTATTACGGAACCATGTCGCCATGAGGTGTTCCAGACTATGCATGGCTGCAGGAGCCACAGCAGGCTCTTTGTTAGGTTCTGTGATACGCAGGTCAAAAGTGGTGAAACCCTTGTCCTCACGCGACACGTAGATGCCTGGCTTCAGGCGAGTGTGGTCGATAGTGAAACTCTGTATGACTTCCATTTCCGTTCTTTTAATACAACAGACTGCAAAAATACTGATTAATTTCGAAAAAGCCAAACGAATAGCGTGTTTTTTTGAGTGAAGCTATTGCTGGCAACAAAAAAAGATGTACCTTTGCAACGGAATACAAGACAAGAGATGAACGAGTTGAATTTGCCGTCGTTTGACGTAAAGGTTAGAGGTACCAGGGAGAAACCCGAGATTCTGGACTTCCTGCGTCGCCGCTATGTAGCACTGACTCCGGAGGAGTGGGTGCGCCAGCACTTCGTTCACTGGCTTGTAGACCATAAAGGCTATCCCAAGGGACTGTTAGGAAATGAGGTAGCCCTGTTGTGCGGTGACAAGACGCTACGTTGCGACTCCATACTCTACGACAAGGATGCCAACCCCCTGATGATTATAGAATACAAAGCGCCCTCCGTAGCCGTGACGCAGCAGGTATTCAGCCAGATTTCCACGTACAACCTCCTACTCCACGTAGACTATCTGGTGGTAAGCAATGGTTTGCAGCATTACTGCTGTAAGATGGACTATGAGCACCAGACGTACCAATTCCTCAACGACATCCCCCCCTATTCTGCCCTTTAGCCTTTGTGGCGACGGAACACGCGCTCCTCAATGTTCTGGAAGATGACAAAGAGGATGGGCACAACAAACAACAGTGCAATGGTACCTATAAACATACCTCCAATGGCGCCAACACCCAGCGAACGGTTTCCATTGGCACCTACGCCTGTCGCTATAGCCAAGGGTAGCAGACCAAAAATCATCGTCAACGAGGTCATCAGAATGGGACGCAGACGCACGGCTGCAGCGTCGAGGGCTGCAGAAAGGATGCTCATACCCTGTCGACGACGCTCGGAGGCATACTCCGTCAGCAGAATAGCCGTCTTTGACAGCAGACCAATAAGCATGATGAGTCCCGTCTGCATATAGATGTTATTCTCCAGTCCCCAGAGATAGGCAAAGATAAAGCTTCCTAATAGTCCGAAGGGTACGCTGAGAATGACCGCCATAGGAATGAAGACACTCTCGTAGAGTGCACAGAGGATAAGGTATATGAAGACGATACAGATGACAAATACCAGAGCGGTAGTGTTCTGTGCTGAAGCCTCCTCGCGCGTCATACCACCAAATTCGTAGCCGTAGCCTTCAGGCAACACTTCAGCAGCCGTCTCGCGAATCGCTTGGATAGCCTGTCCACTGCTATAGCCCTCCGCCGCCGTACCATTGACCATGATAGATGGGAAGAGGTTGAAGCGCGACAGCGTCTCACTACCATAGATGCGTGTCAGCGTGATATATTGTCCGATGGGCGACATCTCGCCTCTGGAGTTACGCACAAAGATATTGTTGAGCGACTCTGTGTCAAGGCGATATTCAGGCGAGGCCTGTACCATGACGCGATAGAGTTTGGTAAAGCGCACGAAGTTAGACGCATAGCTACCACCCACATAACCACTGAGGGCTGCCAGCACCTCGCTGGGTGATACGCCACGACGCTTACAAAGTGCGGCATCGACATCGACGCGGTACTGCGGATATTTCATCGAGAAATTGGTGATGGCCCGACCAATTTCCGGACGTTCATTGAGGGCAGCTATCAGTCGATTGGTATAGGTCAGCAGGTCGTTGACTGTACCACCGTGCTTGTCCTGAATATGCAGTTCAAAGCCGTTAATACGTCCGAAGCCTGGCAGCATGTTCTGTGTGTTGACCTGTATCTTCGCATTGGCGATGTCAGCCGTACGACGATATATCTCTTCAACGATGCTCTGTACATCATCGCCCTCTCCTGTACGTTCGTCCCACTTCTTCAGTTTGAGCGTGAAGTTGCCATTCGACGACGACTGTTCGAAATTGTTGCTGTTCCCCGCAATGAGCGAATAGATGCGCAGCTGCGGCAGGTCCTTGATGCGCTCCTCGACCTCCTTCAAGATATGATAGGTCTGCTGAAGACTGCTACCTGGCGAAGCCTGCACGTTGATAAACACAGTACCCATATCCTCGTTGGGCACCAGTCCTGTCTTGGTGGTGCGCATCATCCAGAACAAGCCGGCAATGGCCACCAGCACCAGCGAGACTGCCAGCCACTGCTTACGCAGAGAGCCAGACAGCGACTGCTTATAACGACGTACCATATCGGTAAACAGCTGCTGTTTGCGCTGCTTGGCAGGTTTCATGAAGAGGGCACAAAGTGCTGGCGACAGCGTCAGTGCGTTAAACAGCGAGATAGCCACAGCGATGGCCATCGTCAGTCCGAACTGCGTATAGAAGGTACCTGTTACGCCACCAATGAAACAGACTGGCACGAAGACGGCCATGAACACCAGTGTGGTGGTAACCAGTGCTGACGTGATGCCATGCATGGCAGAGACGGTAGCATCATAAGCCTTCATGCCCGTCTCGTCCAGTTTCGCCTGTACAGCCTCCACGACCACGATGGCATCGTCAACTACAGTACCTATGACCAACACGAGGGCAAATAGCGTCAGCATGTTCAGTGAGAAACCTATGGCATAGATAATGCCCAAGGTGCCTATCAGTGACACGACGATAGCAACAGCGGGGATAACGGTGGCCCGCCAGCTGCGCAGGAAGAGGAACACCACCAGTATAACGAGCGCCAAAGCCTCAAGCAGCGTTTCAACGACGCTGGCAATAGAGGCATCGAGGAAATCCTTCTTACTCTCGATGTCCTCAATGACAATACCTGGTGGCAAGGCCTTGCGGATATCCTCCACCTCTTGGTCTATCTGTTTGATAATCTCATTGGCATTAGAGCCTGCCACCTGGTTGATAGAAATGTTGACGCCAGGACTGCCATTGGTTTCACCAATGATGTTATAGTTCTGCGAACCCAGCTCCACACGGGCTATATCACCAATGCGAAGCACATCGCCATTAGGCAGCGAGCGTACCACCAGCTGTTCGTACTCTTTCTCCTCCTCGTAACGGCCACGATATTTCAGCACATACTGGAACGTGTTACTGCTCTCAGAACCCAGTGTACCCGTGGCCACCTCTACGTTCTGTTCGTCGAGCACCTTTGTAATGTCAGCAGGCGTCAGTCCATAGCTGGCCATTTTCAACGGATCCAGCCAGATGCGCATGGAGTAGTCGGCACCCATCACGTTGACCTCACCCACACCCGAGATACGGCTCAGACGCGGCTCTATATTGATTTTGGTATAGTTGGCCAGAAACGAACGGTCGAAAGTACTGTCAGGACTATATACAGACAGTTGCTTGATATTCGACGTCTGTCGCTTGCGCACAGTGAGTCCACTCTTCACCACGTCACTCGGCAGACGGCCCTGAACAGTGGCGGCACGGTTCTGCACGTTGACCATAGCCATATTGGGGTCTGTACCTTGACGGAAGAAGATACCAATGGACGCAGTGCCATTATTCGAGGCCGACGACGTCATATACATCATACCCTCTACACCATTGATGGCTTCTTCCAACGGAACTATCACACTCTTCTGTACCGTCTCTGCATTGGCACCCGTATAGTTTGCCATGATGCGGACGGTTGGTGGTGCAATCTCAGGAAACTGTTCCAACGGGAGGTTGGCGAGTCCAATGATACCTACCAGCACCATCAACACCGAGATGACACAAGCCAATATTGGTCTGTCTATGAATGTCTTGACGTTCATCTTTTGGACTTTTGACCTTTTATTTCCACTCCTTCTTTCAGCAGTCCGGCACCCTCTGCTATGATGGTGTCACCCACGCTGATACCCTCTTCTACAATATACTCCTGACCATTGTTCTGTGGATACAACTGTACGGGCGTAGCCTTTGTCTTGCCATCCACCACGCGGTAGACAAAGATACGGTTCTGCAACTCGTAGGTAGCCTCCTGAGGGACGACGATGCTTTTCTCGCGCTGGGTAGGCACCACAATGGTAGCACTGCCACCATCACGCAGCAGATGCTGAGGATTGGGGAATACGGCACGCATGGTGACAGCACCTGTCGATGTCTCCACCGTACCACTGACGGCATCGATACGTCCTTCCAGCTGGTAATCGGCGCCGGTAGTCATCTTGAGTTTGACGCTGGGCGACTTCTTGATAAAGTCGGCAACAGAGCCATAGCGCTCCGTCAGACTGACGATAAAGCGCTCAGTGACAGAGAAATAGGCATACACCTGACTATCGTCGGCAACAGTTACCAGTGGTTCACTGATGTTACTACTGACAAGTGCACCGACATGCCAGGGAATCATAGAAGCAACACCATCGACGGGACTCTTCACCTCGGTACAGGACAACTGCCAACGGGCATTCTTCTCCTGAGCCTTGGCCTGCACCAACGCAGCCTCAGCCTCCAACAGCTGATGGCGGGTGGTTTCTACACTGAAGTCGCTGACCACACTACCCTCCTTCAGTTGCTTCTGACTATCGTAGTTCATGCGGGCTGTCGACAACTTCGCTTCAGCACTTTTCCGATTGGCTATAGCCACCTCCAAAGCAGCCTGAAAAGGCGTCTGGTCGATAACGAACAGCGTCTGTCCACGCTTCACAGCCATGCCTTCGCCAGTACAGATGCGGGTGATAGTGCCTGACACCTGCGGACGGATTTCTACAATCTGCCGTCCTGTCAGACGGGCACTATACTGTTGGTTGAGCGTCATATCCTTCTGACTCACAACCATCGTTCTATACTCTACTGCATCGTGCGCTTTTTTCTTGTCATCGCTACACGACAGCATCATGCCTGCCGTGGCAGCCAACAGGCAGCATGCCAACTCTTTTCTAATCATCTGTCCACTTATTTTCGGAAATATGGTGCAAATATACTATTTTTTTAGCTATCTATCAGCCTTTTGCATCACTTTTCGTAGCTATTACATTACTTTATGACAAGCAGACAAAAAAAAGAGGATGTTTTCGACATCCTCTTCCTATTGTTTAATCCTCTGACTCGGGCACCACATCGTCGTCCTTCTTGACGGTCTTGCGGATAGCGCGCTTGCGGGGTTTCTTTTCTTCAGCACCTGGTGTGGCAATCTTAACACCTGCCAACTCGGGGTCTATCAGAATACGACCGCAGTACTCGCAGACGATGACCTTCTTGTGCATCTTGATGTCAAGCTGACGCTGGGGCGGAATCTTATTGAAGCAACCACCACAGGCATCACGCTGCACGTAAACGATACCCAGACCATTGCGTGCGTTTTTGCGGATGCGCTTGAAAGAGGTCAGCAGACGGGGCTCTATCTTCACCTCCAGCTCCTTGACCTTAGCCTTCAGCTTCTCCTCCTCGGCACGGGTCTCTTCCATGATTTCGTCAAGCTCAGCCTTCTTCATGTCGAGGGCCTGACGACGGTCTTCGATGATAGTCTGGTTCTGCTCCAACTCAGCCTTCTTCTCTTCAATCTTGAAGTTAGCCTCCTTGATTTTCTTATTGCAGAGCTCGATTTCCAGTGTCTGGAACTCAATTTCCTTAGACAGTGTGTCGTACTCACGGTTGTTCTTTACGTCGTTGAGCTGCGTCTTGTAGCGCTCTACGCTGGCCTTAGCCGTCTCAATCTCACCCTTCTTCTGGGCAACGGCATGCTGATATTCGTCGATGTCGCTCTGGATTTTCTCAATGCGGGTGGTGAGACCAGCAATCTCGTCTTCCAGGTCTTCAACTTCCAGAGGCAGCTCACCTCTGAGGGCACGCTTCTCATCAATCTCTGAGAGCGTGGTCTGCAGTTGGTAGAGAGTCTTCAGACGCTCTTCCACTGTCAAATCTGTAGGATCTTTCTTTGCCATAATGATTCTCTTTTTCGTTATTTCGTTATTTCGTTATTACGTTATCTCGTTATTACACCATTTCGACTAAATATATAGAATTGGATTTGTGCAAGTCTCTGCCATCTCTGTTCGCACACCAGGACACTCCTTATTAATAATATCGCGGAATATCTCGCTGGTAAACTGCTCTGACTGGTAGTGACCAATGACACATATCTGGATGTGCTGTTCGTAGCCAAAGTACTGGTGGTAGTGCATCTCGCCAGTAATAAAGGCATCAGCACCCTGATGCAGGGCATCGTCGAGCAGGAAGTCGCCAGCACCGCCACAGAGCGCCACCTTCTGAATAGGCCGACGCAGCAGTTCATTACACTGCGCACACTCCACACCGAACTGGCGTTTTACCATCAGGATGAAGTCATCGGCAGCCATAGGCTGTGCTAAAGAGCCTATAACACCACTGCCAGCCTCTATGTCGCCCACCTGTTTCTGGGCAAAAAACTGGCACTGTTGCAGTCCCATCCGCTCGGCAATTTTCCAATTGACACCATTCTGTGCATTATCCATATTGGTATGCATAGAAATGACGACAATGTCGTTCTTCAGGGCCTTGATGACGCAGCGCTGCACATAGTCAGCACCGCAAATCTGTTTCAAGCCGCGAAACAATAACGGATGATGACTGACGATGAGGTTACAACCCTTGCGGATAGCCTCATCGACAATCTGTTCGTTGACGTCCAGACACAATAATGCCCCTGAAACATCCGCCTCTGTCAGTCCCAGTTGCAAGCCAGCATTATCCCAACTTTCCTGCAAGGGCAGAGGCGCGAACTGTTCAAGGGCGTCAAGCACTTGTCGTATTTTCACGCTTCTATCTACGTTTTGAAAGTGCAAAGGTACGAAATAAAGTTGAGAGTTGAAAGTTGAAAGTTGAGAGTTCTCTCACTTTTATATTTTTTTAATCTTTCAGTTCTCAACTTTCAACTCTCAACTTACTTAAGTAAACCACTTCTCGTTGTCTTTCTCGTGGCAGTAGCTGGTGCCGTCGAAACAGTGGGTGCAAACCTGGTCTTTAGGCAGACCGATGGATTCTATGAGGTCTTCGATGGTAGCAAACTTCAGCGATGTCAATCCCAGTCTACGACCTATCTCCTGAACCATTCGCTCATATTCTGGTGTGCCTGTGGTGGCATACTCGGTAAGTTTCTTCTTGTCATCACCCTCAAAATCGCGGATGATGCGACGAGTAATCAGTTCCAAGTCGCTCTTCGACGAAGTAAAGCCAATGAACGGACAGCCATAGACCAGTGGCGGACAAGAGATGCGGACATGCACCTCCTTGGCACCATTGTCAAAGAAAGTACGCACATTGTCGCGCAACTGTGTACCACGAACGATAGAGTCATCACAGAAGACGACACGCTGGTCTTTCAGAATGGCGGGGTTCGGAATAAGTTTCATCTTTGCCACGAGGTCACGACGGTTCTGGTTGCCAGGGGTAAAGGAACGGGGCCACGTGGGAGTGTATTTCAGTACGGCGCGCTTATAGGGTATCTTGCTACCCTCAGAATAACCCAGTGCCATACCCACGCCAGAGTCGGGAATACCACATACCAAGTCAGCATCGACAGGGTCTTTCTCACCCATCAGACGACCGTTCTTCTCACGGACATACTCTGTATTGATGCCTTGATAGTCGCTGGTGGGGAATCCATAGTATACCCACAGGAACGAGCATATCTGACAGCGTGTCAAGGGTTTCTGCAGCACCTCGATACCATCAGCCTTCAGCTTGACAATCTCGCCAGGACCTATGTCACGCAACACCTTGTAGTCAAGGTTGGGGAAACAGGTCGTCTCGCTGGTGACAGCATACGACTGGATGAACTCGTCAGTACCAATGGGTGACAGACGATGAATCTCCTTCTTGCCAATCACGATGGGAGTACGTCCCAGGAAGTCACGTGCGGCAATGATGCCGTCCTCTGTAAGAATCAGTATGGAGCAGGAACCGTCAATCTTCTGGTATACCTTATTAATACCCTCTACAAAAGAGTTCCCCATATTGATGAGCAGGGCTACGAGTTCGGTCTGGTTGATATTGTTGGCCGACATCTCGCTGAAGTGCATGCGCTGCTTGAGCAGTTCGTCGGCGATTTCGCGAAGGTTATTGATTTTGGCAACAGTCACTACTGCATAGCGTCCCAGATGGGAGTTGACGATGATGGGTTGCGGATCGGTGTCGCTAATAACACCTAACCCCTGATGTCCTTTAAACGAGTCGAGTTCGTCTTCAAAGCGTGAACGGAAGTACTGGCGCTCCAACGAGTGAATGCTGCGGTGAAAGCCGCTTTCTTCGTCGAATGTCACCATGCCGGCGCGTTTTGTACCTAAGTGCGAGTTGTAGTCAGTGCCGTAAAACAAGTCGTTTACGCAGTCCTTTGTAGAGATTGTGCCAAAGAAGCCACCCATAATGTTTTTACCTTTTTTGAGCTAATAATACCTTATGGGCTGCAAAATTACAAAAAAATCGGTAACTGCCAATAAGAGTTACCGACTTTTTTTCGAAAAAAATGTATTTTTATCACTTATCAAGTCTTAACAGTTTCGCGTCAGCAGCAAAAGCAGTCCTAACAGCACCAAGACTCCCCATAACCGCCACTGTGCAGCCATGGGCACAAAGGCACGTTGCAGGGCATGGCGATAGAAGGGCCATAGTGACTGAAAAGGTGTAGCGCCATTGGCCAGCAGGAATTCGCGCAGCGAGTCGTGCTGCAGGCAATCCTGCTGATAGCACTTCATAGCCCGCAGGAAAGCATAATAGCCTTTCCAGGCAACGACAGCCAGCACCAGTATGAGATAGAAGTGTATCATAATTGGATATAATGATCATTCAAGGGGTTCATCACCGTCAGCACAGAGCGTCCCTGCTGGACGGCATCTATCAGCAGATGCCCTACTGCCAGCTGCCGCTCGTCACTAAGGGGTTCTGCAGGTTCGTCAATCACTAACAGTTGCTTGCCTGAGTCGACAGCGCGGCGCACCAGCTCGACATAGTCGATAGGCACCTTGTCATACCCCTCAGGAACAGACAACCTCTGGGGCACGTAAGCCATATAGCGACGGAAATAAGGCGCCGACTCGGGCGTCAGCACTTCGCCATCAATGCAGATATGGCCGCCATCGATAGGTATCAATCCTACGACAGCCCTAAGCAGAGTAGTCTTTCCCCTACCCTGCATTCCCATTATCTGCCCGTTGTCAAGGGTCACCGACAGTCCTTTGACGAGTTCTCCAATGGTTACATTATGTAGTTCTAACATCATAATCAAGTGCAAAGGTAATAAATAATTCATAATTCATAATGCATAATTCATAATTATTTTCTACTTTTGCAGTATGAAAAGTACAAGACGACGCATGTTGGCCGAATGGGAGCCACAGAGCATGGTGCAACTGACATGGCCACACAAGGATACGGACTGGGCTCCTATCCTTGACGAGATTACTGCTGTCTACGAAGAGATGGCTCATGAAATACGCAAGCGCGAACCTTTATTAATAGTAAATCAGATACCCCATAACGACACTTGGGCCCGTGACCACGGCTTCATTACGGTAGAAGAGACCTCTTATGACCACAAGTCAAAAGCACTAATTCTTCTGGATTTCTGCTTCAATGGCTGGGGCGAGAAGTTTGAGGCTGCGCTGGACAACCAGATTAACAGGCAGCTTTATGACCAAGGTCTTGTAAAGGGCCTCTACGAAGACCATTTGGACTTCGTACTGGAAGGCGGCTCCATCGAAAGCGACGGCAAAGGCACCATATTCACTACCGAGTGCTGCCTGATGGCGCCTCATCGCAATCAGCCACTGACAAAAGCTGAGATTGAGGAACGGCTGAAAGAATGGCTGGGCGCTGAGCGCATCGTATGGTTGCAACACGGTTCGTTGCTTGGTGACGATACCGACGGGCATATCGACACACTAGTAAGAATATGTCCCGACGACACCTTATTATATACAGGGGGGGATGAAGACCATCCCGACCTCATCAAAATGGAGAGAGAGCTCCAGGAACTTCGGACTCTCGATGGTAAGCCCTACCGTCTCCTGAAACTCCCTCTGCCACGTCCCATCTATGACGATGGCGACCGTCTGCCGGCAACTTATGCCAACTATCTGGTCATCAATGGTGCTGTGCTGGTACCCACCTACAACCAACCCGATCTCGACGCAGAAGCTCTGCGCATCATCAGAGAGGCATTTCCCGACAGGGAGATTGTGGGTATCGACTGCCGTGCTGTCATCAAGCAACACGGTTCACTTCATTGCTGTACGATGCAATACTACTGAACCTCCTTCTTGGCACCAAGCCATACAAGATAGGCCTCGGCATAGAACTGTGTCTGGACTTTGTCATCCATATACAGCGACTCGGGATACAGTTCTACCATAGACTTGTGGACGTAGCCGGTATTATCTTTCATCATATACTGTGCCAAGCTATTAGAGGCTGTTTCTGTGCTTCTGAAATAGATCTTCACCCGATGCGACGCGCCCTCATATTCTATGGGGAATGTGACATACTGCGGATAGACATACATCACCAAGGGTGAATGATAATAATAACTGTAGGCCATCTTCACATGGATATCGACGTTAGGCGCATTGCAGACGGCGTCGTGCAGCGTTTTCTGACTTTCTGGCATCTTCTTGACCAGCAACTCTACAGGTACGTTCAGTAAGTCCAACGTGCTATCGTTGTTGATTCTCCAGGTGGCGGGGATAGAGTCCAGCTTATTCTCGGCCTCTGTAGACTCATTCGACTTTGTGTACAACTTTCCTTCGTAAGTACCTACAGAAGCCTTAATCTCGGTATCGACCTGCTTCACCCAGTCTTGCCACTTCTTGTCCAAGTCTTCACTATCATCATTCTTTACACACGATGACAAAGCTACGGTCATCATCAAGACCGCAAAAATCCCAAATACTTTTAACAATTTCATTTTAGTACAGTTTTTGTAAAATTTGACTGCAAAGATAGTAATAAAAATGATAGCAGCAAAAAAATATAGAAGAAATGACACTCATTTTTTCTCTTTTCACTTTTCATTTTTCATTTTATTTTGTAACTTTGCACCGTTTTAAGGAAACCAAGCCCATGAAGATTGGAATCATACAACAGCACAACGGAGAGGACGTAAAAACCAACGTACTCCATCTGGCTACGAAGATTCGCCAGCTGGCCAAGGCAGGCGCAGAGCTGATTGTCCTGCAGGAGTTGCACAATTCGTTGTATTTCTGCAAGCAGGAAGATGTGAACCTCTTCGACCTCGCAGAACCTATCCCCGGACCGTCAACCACCTTCTTTGGTAATCTTGCCAAGGAGCTGGGCGTAGTCATTGTCACCTCGCTGTTTGAGCGCAGGGCCACAGGTTTGTACCACAACACCGCTGTGGTTTTGGAAAAAGACGGTAGCATTGCCGGCAAGTATCGCAAGATGCACATTCCGGACGACCCAGGGTACTACGAGAAGTTCTACTTCACACCTGGCGACCTTGGTTTCCGTCCCATCCAGACATCTGTCGGCAAACTGGGTGTGCTGGTTTGTTGGGACCAATGGTATCCAGAGGCAGCACGACTGATGGCACTGGCTGGAGCCGAACTTCTCATCTACCCCACCGCTATTGGTTACGATCCTAACGACACCCCTGCCGAACAGGAACGACAACGCATGGCATGGCAGACCGTTCAGCGTGGGCATGCTGTTGCCAACGGGCTTCCTGTCGTCACGGTAAACCGCTGTGGCGAAGAAGACGGCATCCCCTTCTGGGGCACCAGTTTTGTGGCTGGCCCACAGGGAGAACTACTCTATGAGGCCCCTATTATAGAAGAGGTGACCAAAGTCATTGACGTAGACATGCAGCGCTCAGAACAGGTGCGTCGCTGGTGGCCTTTCCTCAGAGACCGCCGCATAGAGAATTATAACGACTTGACGCGCCGTTTCATTGATGAATAATAAATTGTCAAATTGTAAATCGTCAAATAGTAAATTAAATTGATGTCCAACAATCTAAGATTTCAGGTAGTAGAAGAGGCGTTCAAGAAACGCGCTCTCGACGTAAAAGCACCCAGCGAACGTCCTTCGGAGTATTTCGGCAAATACGTTTTTAACAAAGAGAAGATGTACCGTTACCTGCCGAAGAACATCTACGACAAGATGATTGACGTGATAGACAATGGTGCCAGTCTGGATCGTTCTATCGCTGACGCAGTAGCTGACGGCATGAAGAAATGGGCCCTGGAGATGGGCGTCACCCACTATACACACTGGTTCCAGCCACTGACCGAGGGTACTGCCGAGAAGCACGATGCTTTCGTAGAGCACGACGGCAAGGGCGGCATGATAGAGAAATTCTCAGGAAAGCTTCTCGTCCAGCAGGAGCCCGATGCATCCTCATTCCCCAACGGTGGCATCCGCAACACTTTCGAGGCGCGCGGCTACTCTGCCTGGGACCCCACATCGCCAGTGTTCATCATCGATGACACGTTGTGCATCCCCACCATCTTCATCGCATATACCGGTGAGGCCCTCGACTACAAGGCTCCCCTACTCCGTGCCCTGCATGCTGTAGGCAAGGCAGCCAAGGATGTTTGCAAGTATTTCTATGACGACGTGACCAAGGTACAGGTAAATCTGGGCTGGGAACAGGAGTATTTCCTCGTTGATGAGGGGCTCTATTCTGCCCGTCCTGACCTATTGATGACAGGACGTACACTGATGGGGCACGAGAGTGCCAAGAACCAACAGATGGACGACCACTACTTCGGCACTATCCCCGACCGTGTTGTTGCCTTCATGAAGGACCTCGAGATACAGTCGTTAGAACTCGCCATCCCCGTAAAGACCCGCCATAACGAGGTCGCCCCCAACCAGTTTGAGTTGGCCCCCATCTTCGAGGAGTGCAACCTGGCAGTAGACCACAACATGCTGCTGATGTCGCTGATGAAGAAAGTAGCTCGCAAGCATGGTTTCCGCGCACTGTTACACGAGAAGCCCTTCGACGGCATCAACGGCAGCGGCAAACACAACAACTGGAGTTTGTCAACCGACACAGGCGTTTTGCTCCATGCTCCAGGAACGACACCCGAGGAGAACCTGCGCTTCATCACCTTCATCGTTGAGACGCTGATGGCCGTATACAAGCATAACGGACTGTTGAAAGCCTCGATTATGAGTGCCACCAATGCCCACCGTCTGGGCGGCAACGAGGCACCTCCCGCCATCATCTCCAGTTTCCTCGGCACCCAGCTTACGGAACTGCTCACCCACATCGAGACATCAGAGACCAACGAACTGTTTAACCTGAAAGGTAAGCAGGGTATGGAGATTGACATTCCACAGATTCCTGACCTGATTGTCGACAATACCGACCGCAACAGAACGTCACCTTTTGCCTTTACGGGTAATCGTTTTGAGTTCCGTGCTCCTGGCTCCAGCGTCAACTGTGCCAGTGCTATGATTGCACTGAATGCCGCCATGGCTGAAGCACTGACCTCTTTCAAGGAGCGTGTGGATGCAAAGATAGCACAGGGCAAAGAGAAGATTCCCGCCATCCTCGAGGTGCTGAAGGACGACGTAAAAGCCTGCAAGCCCATCCGTTTTGACGGCAATGGCTACTCCGAGGAGTGGGTCAAGGAGGCTGCCAAGCGCGGACTGGACGTAGAGAAGTCGTGCCCCGTTATCTTTGAGCACTATCTCGACGAGAGCAGTATCAAGATGTTCGAAAGCACCAAGGTGATGAACCGAAAAGAGCTGGAAGCCCGTAACGAGGTAAAATGGGAGACTTACGTCAAGACCGTACAGATTGAGGCCCGTGTGTTGGGCGACCTCGCCATGAACCATATCATTCCTGTGGCCACTCACTATCAGTCGAAGCTCATCAAGAACGTGCAAGGCATGAAGGACGTCTTCTCACAAGAACGTGCCGAGCGCCTGTCTATCCGTAACATGAAACTCATCGAAGAGATTGCCGAGCGCACGGAGAAGATTGAGCAGCTGGTAGAAGACCTGACGGAAGCTCGCCGCGTGGCAAACCGCATTGAGGACATCCACCAGCGCGCCATCGCCTATCACGACACTGTTTGCCCTCACATGGAGACCATCCGCAAACAGATTGACAAATTAGAATTGATTGTAGAAGACGGACTGTGGACACTTCCCAAATACCGCGAACTACTCTTTATCCGATAAACACAAAGAAAAACGGCAGTGTCATCAAGCACTGCCGTTCTTTCTTTTCTCTTCGTCTTCGATTAAATCTTTGACTCCAGGACAGCCTTCCAACGGGCATAGGCAGCCAGATACTCCTCACGATGAGCAGCATCAGGCTCAATGACCTGCAGCTTATCAAGCGAAGCAAAGGCCTCGTTAGCATTCTTGTAGATACCGGCACCGATACCTGCACCCTTGGCAGCACCCACAGAACCATCAGTATCGTAGAGTTCGATGGTAGCGTCACTGACTCCAGCCAGTGTATTGCGGAACAAGGGGCTAAGGAACATATTAGCCTTACCTGCGTGAATCTTATGGATGTCCATACCCATCTGCTGCATGATTTCCATACCATAGCAGAACGAGAAGACAATACCCTCTTGAGCAGCACGTACCAGATGAGCCTTGTTATGCTTGTTGAAGTTCAAACCGTTGATAGAACAGCCAATCTCCTTATTCTGCAGCACGCGCTCAGCACCATTGCCAAAGGGAATGACAGTGACGCCCTCACTACCGATAGGAGCCTGAGCAGCCAAGTCATTCATCTCTGCATACCCAATCTCGGGTGTGATGTTACGGTGTGTCCATGCATTGAGAATACCAGTACCATTGATACACAGCAGCACACCCAGACGAGTCTGGTCAGCGGCATGGTTGACATGAGCGAAGGTGTTGACACGACTCTTAGGATCGTAGTTAACGTCGCCCAGCACACCATATACCACACCACTGGTACCTGCCGTAGCGGCAATCTCACCAGGATTGAGCACATTCAGCGACAGGGCATTGTTGGGCTGGTCACCACCACGATAAGTAATAGGTGTACCGGCCTTCAGTCCCAGCTCTGCAGCTGCTTCGGCACATACCTCACTCTGTACGCTGAAAGTCGGAACGATATCGGCGATGAGCGACTGGTCGAAGCCATAGTACTTCATCAGGAAGTCTGCCACCTGGTTGTTCTTGAAGTCCCAGAACATACCCTCTGACAGGCCACTGACCGTTGTATTGGCCACGCCAGAGAGGCGCATGGCGATATAGTCGCCAGGAAGCATAATCTTGTAAATCTTCTCATAGGTTTCTGGCTCATTCTCCTTGACCCATGCCAACTTAGCGGCAGTGAAGTTACCCGGAGAGTTAAGCAGATGGCTCAAGCACTGGTCGGCACCCAGTTCCTGGAAAGCCTTCTCACCATAGGGAACAGCACGAGAGTCGCACCAGATGATAGAGGGGCGCAGTGCCTGAAGGTTCTTGTCGACACATACCAGACCATGCATCTGGTAAGAAATACCGATAGCCTTCACGTCGTCTGCCGTAGCACCGGCATCAGCCATTATCTTCTTCAGCGCCAGCTTGGCATTGTCCCACCACATCTGAGGGTCTTGCTCGGCCCAACCAGCCTTGACAGCCATGATGGGTGCTTCCTTCTCTGGGTAGAATGCCGTAGCTACACATTTTCCACTGTCTGCATTCACGAGCGATGCCTTGACAGACGAACTGCCCACATCGAAACCTAATAAATATCTGTTTGCCATTGTTGATAATAAATAAATATGTTTTCTAATCCTTATATGCGTACTTTCGCACTACAAAATTCTGCAAATAATCTTTAAAAACCAATTTTTTTACAGTTTTTCAATATTTTTTTATTATTATTTGACTACAATTAAAATTTTTTCTATACCTTTGCAGAATAGAAGAACAACAATTAGCTAAGGTTTGTTTGATTTATGAAAAAGAAAATACTGATACTTGACGACAAAGAGACCATCGCAAAGGTGCTCTCTATCTATCTCATGAGTGACTACGATGTTCAGTGGCTCCCCGATGGTTTACAAGGTGTAAAATGGCTTCAGGCAGGCAATACGCCCGACCTCATCATCTCCGACATTCGTATGCCGGGTATGCGTGGCGACGACTTCCTGGAGTGGATTAAGCAGAATGAGCTTTTCCGCCACATCCCTGTTATCATGCTGTCGAGCGAAGATTCTACCAGCGAGCGTATCCGTTTGTTGGAGATTGGCGCTGTAGACTACATCGTCAAGCCCTTCAACCCCATGGAGTTAAAGATCCGTGTCAAGAAAATTCTCCCCAATTAATAGATTATTCCATTTTTGTAAGACATGATAGGTGTTGTATACTTAGGAAACGATCTTAAGACACAAGAACGTCTGAAATACATACCCGGGCAGTTAGTCAGAATGGCCGACAACTATAAGAATGCTGCCCAGATATGTACGCCACACGTATCCAACGAACATTTTCTATTGTTCTATGAGCGTAATGTCCTCAATGAAGACATTACCGCCATTACCTATCTGCGCAAGAAATGTCCCCACGTCTATATTGTCCTCATGACGGACACATTGACGGAGGAAGAGCGCAAAATCTATCAGAAGAGCGGTATCAACGACACCATCCATTATGAAGCCTCTGTCACGGATTTGAACAAGAAGATTCAGTTCATCTCTGACCGCGAATACGTCCTGTTCTCTAACGAGGCACCATGGCGTGGCATTTTGAAATTCAAGATTCCTGTTTGGAAGAGACTTTTCGACATCATCGTTGCTACGCTGTCTATCATCATTCTCTCGCCCATCTTCATTATCACGGCGATTGCCATCAAGATGGAGAGCAAGGGTCCTGTTCTGTTCAAGTCAAAGCGTGTAGGTACTAACTATGCTATTTTCGACTTCTTGAAGTTCCGTAGCATGTACGAAGACGCAGAACATCAGCTGAAGGAGTTGAGCAAGGAGCACAACCAGTACAAGGAGCAAGCGTCCGAAGAGTCAAAATCTGCCAGCACTGCCCCATTGGATGACCAGGCCAACTTGGCAATGATGAATATGGGCACAGATTCAGAGATGATGATTAGTGACGAAGAAATCATGCTGGTTGGCGACGACTTTGTCGTATCAGAGACTGACTTCAATAAACAGAAGGAAGAGGAAATCAACAATGCCTTCGTAAAGATTGAAGACGATCCGCGCGTCACCAAGGTCGGCAAGTTCATCCGCAAGTACAGCATCGACGAACTCCCGCAGCTGTTCAATATTCTCAAGGGCGATATGTCTATCGTTGGTAATCGCCCGTTACCTCTCTACGAGGCGGAGAAACTGACAGCAGACTCCAGCATCGACCGTTTCATGGCTCCTGCTGGACTGACGGGTCTTTGGCAGGTTGAGGAGCGTGGCCGCGGAGGTACGATGTCAGCGGAAGAGCGTAAGCAGTTGGACATCACTTACGGACAGACCTATAGCTTCTGGCTTGATTTAAAGATTATTCTGAAGACCTTCACGGCCTTCAAGCAAAAAGGAAATGTTTAACCAGTTGACTTTGCCTATGAACGGTGTAAGACATCTTATCCTTTCGATTGCATTTGCTGCGGTGGCTACAGCCAGCCACGCACAATATAATAATAGTGGTATCAGTGCCGGCTTCTTTGACTCCAGTGAGACCAGCACCATTAATTTCTCGACTTTCCACCTGCCTCCATTGGCTGTGCTCTATGAGAATGCCAAGTTGAACCCCAACATTCTGTCGCTCAACAAAGCCCAGGAGATTGCGCAGGCAGAAGTTGCCAAGCAGAAGCGTCACATCTTCTCCTATATCCAAGGCCATGCCAGCTACAGCTATGGTAAGACCGACATGTGGGGAAACAACAGCACTACACAGAGCTACACCACCATCTACCAGTTCCAAGGCAACGAACAGAGCTATTGGAACGTTGGCGTTAACCTCAGCGTACCCTTGGAGGATATCTTGGACTTGACAGCATCTGTCAAGCGTAAACGATTGGAGGTTGACAAGGCCCGCATTGAAAAAGACATTGCATTCGACAATCTAAAAAAGGAGATAGCTTCTCTGTATATAAAGATTACCAACAATCTTGTTACACTGAAAACTGTCAGTGAGGGTGCTGCCATCTATCAGGGTGCAGGCGCATTGAACCAAGAGGATTTCCATCAAGGCAATATGACCATTGAGTCATTTGCAGGTACTAAGTTACATGAGGTTAGCGTTGTTAGCCAATACCAAACGCTACAAACCACTATCACGACAGACATCATTACCTTGGAGCTATTAACTCACACCCCTATTCTAACGAATACGACGACAGATATCACCCTTGATGACGAACAATTGTCAGAAAAAGACATTCGCAAGCAGAATCGCGAAGTGGCTAAAAACATCAAGAAAGCAGCAGAAGAAGATGATGAGAGATATCGAAAGTTGGAACAAGCTGAAAAGAAGGCACTCCGCAAAACTGCAAAATCCCAAAACAAGAAAACAAAGAAATAATTTCACGCACTCAATATGGATTTGTTTAGATATTTTGTCCGTTTCCTCTATAAGATACGTTGGTATTTAGTCATCTTTCCGATGATTGCTCTCATTGTGGCATGGTTTTCAACCCGTGACATGGAGCGAATCTATGATGCGAATACCACCATTTATACGGGTATGATTACGGGATACAATCTCGAAGGTGGCTCAGGTTCGGCTGGTGGAAACTCACAGGCTAACATCACCAACCTGATGCTGATTATCCAAACAGACAACACCATCCACGAAGTAGCGCTGCGTTTGTTTGCCCGCTGTATGATGTATGGCAATCCCAACAAGGACAACAACTATATCTCTGCTGAACATTTCCGTCAGTTAAGTGCGACCGTTCCTACGGATGTCAAGGCACTCATCAATCATAATAACGAGTCGGCGACCTTTGCCAATCTGAAGGCCTATGAGAAACCGTCAAGAGACAACTACCTTTTCGGTATATTAAATTACCATCCCTATTTCGGCATCAACAATATCACAAGTCGGCTGAAAGTCCTTCAACTTGAAAGAAGTGACATCATTGACATAGGCTATTCAGCTAACGATGCGGGTATTGTCTATAACACACTGGACATTCTCAACGACGTTTTTGCCCGTCAGTATCAGCAGTTGCGCTACGGCGAAACCCACAACGTCATCAAGTTCTTCGAGAAGGAGGTGGCCCGTTTGTATCGTATTCTGACCACTGCCGAAGACGACCTTATTCGTTACAACGTTTCCAAGCGTATCATCAACTATGCGGAGCAGACCAAACAAGTGGCTTCTTTGGAAGCTCAACAACAGAATTTCCGCAACGACCAGTTGATGAACTATACCACTTCCAAGGCCCTGCTTGACTATTTGGAGAAGCAGTTGGGCAATCGTGCGCAAGTGGTTCGTTCCAACAAGGAATTCACCAACCAGGTACGTGACATCTCCCGTATCCAGTCACGTATATCTAACCTCAAACTGATGAGTAGCGAAGGAGGTGGTAACAACAATGAATCACAAGAAGAGTTGGCTAAAGCCCAGCGTGACCTACAGCGTGCCACAGGTCGTGTAAACCAATTAACCAAAGACATTGAGGCAGCTTCGTTCAGCACAGAAACTGGTGTTAAGGCTCAAGACATGTTGGGACGTTGGCTGGAACAATTGTTGCTTTTGGAAAAAACAAAAGCAGAGATGACGGCTACCGACATCATGCAGAACGAAATTGACAGACAATATTTCTTTTATGCACCTATCGGTGCTACCCTTGATCGTAAGGCACGCCACATTGGTTTCATTGAGGGTAACTATATGGAGATGCTAAAATCTTTGAATGCAGCCCGTATGCGTCAACGCAACCTCCAGATGTCTACTGCCACACTTCGTGTGCTCAATCCTCCGATGTTCCCAATGAATGCCCAGCCAACAAACCGCATAATGATACTATTAGGAGCCTTCATGTTTACTTTCATGATGACTACTTTGTATTTCTTAATTATCGAGACGCTGGACCGTACGTTGCGTGACCGTATGCGTTCGGAACGCATCACAGAGATACCTGTCATGGGTTGCTTCCCCAAAGAGAGCAATCTGCGCTATCGTCGTTTCAACAAAACCATTGCTGATATGGCGATGAAGCAGTTGAGCAAAGCACTATTGCCTAATTTCAAGGAAGGCCAGCAGAATGTGCTGAACCTCATCTCTACAGACTCTGGTAACGGTAAGAGCTATATAGCACAAGAGTTGGAGAACTATTGGGTATCTATTGGTTTGCAGGTTCGCCGTCTCACCTACGATGAAGATTTCTTGGCAGAAGACAGCAAATTCATTTTGGCAAAAGACATCAAGGATCTCTGCCCTGATATCCTCCCCGACGAGATAGCCATTATCGAGTATCCGAATTTGGATGACTACTCCATCTCTCCTGCCCTACTGAATATAGGTACCATCAATTTGATGGTGACTCGTGCCAACCGTACATGGAAGGATGTTGACCAAAAAGCTCTTAATGAGGTTCGTGCCATGTTGGACGAGGAGCATAAGAACACGCTCTACATGTATCTGACGGAAGCCACCCGCTATGCCGTTGAGGAATTCGTCGGTCAGCTACCTCCCTATACGAAGTTCAACAACTTCGTCTACCGTATGTCACAATTAGGATTGACTGCTACAGAGAACGAACATTCGTTATAATGAACAAGCTCACGTTCACTACATACGCGAAAGAAAACGGAGGAAGAGTTTCTATACTCTTTCTCCTGTTTTTGCTTGCTCTTTATGAATTAGTTACTGCAGGGTTAAATGCTTTTTCCATAATCTGCATTCTCCCGCTTTTTCCTTTAATACTTATCGGCATCGTTCGCAAAGGGATGCTATCCTTTTGGACACTGATTATTCTGAATTACTTTATCATGTGGCATGGAATGCCTTTACCAAAAGGAATTCCAATGTCACTTTATAATGAATTGTTAGAGATTATACTGATTGCCTTAGCCATCATTAATGCGCAGGACATGAAATTCGAGCGTTGCGGAAACATGATGTTCTTCACCCTCTTTGTTTGGTGTGCCTATTGTATCCTTGAAATTTTCAATAACACCTGCGGTTTAGGCATTAACCCTGCAGCGTGGTATCAAGGAGTGCGCTTGATTGCATTTCAACTGATGTATGCCTTTATTGTATTTACATTATATATTACTGATCCGAAAATATTGACTAAATACATCTTTCTATGGGGTTGCTTAGCACTTATGGCTGTTTTTACGGTCTGGAAGCAAAAGTATATTGGATTATCCACCCAAGATATCGCATGGCTATATGGTCCTGGTGGTCGTCAGCATCTTATTGCAGGAGGTACACTCATCAGGTATTGGTCCCTTTTTAGTGATGCTGCTAATTTTGGTGTTGGAATAGCATCAACTGGAGTTGCATTTGTCATATTCGGAATAACAAGTAGAATCAAAAAACATAAGATTTTTTTTCTTGTCACAGGTTTTGGCTGCATTTGGGCAATGTTCCCTTCTGGTACTCGAACAGCAATCGCTTGTCTTATGGCAGGTTTTATGGCCTATATCTTTCTCTCTAAATCGTTCAAGATTGCTATTCCTGTTTCAATAGTCTTTGCTTTGTTTGTATTTATCCTTGCTTTTACAAATATTGGTAATGGTAATCAACAGATACGCCGTATGCGCTCTGCTTTTAATAAAAATGATGCCTCCACAGGTGCAAGAGAAATGAACAAACAGACGATGCGTAAATATATGAAAGAGGCTCCATTTGGAATCGGTATCGGAATGAGTAATGTACCAGCCAACAACAAATACAATAAAATTGTCTCTTTACCTGCGGACTCAGAATATGTTTATATTTGGCTTCGCACAGGACAGATCGGTATTACTATTTTTATAATCTGTACAGCCCTTATGATTATTGGTGGCTGCAGGATTGTCTTTTTTAAATTGAAAAGCCCCTCTCTTCGAGGTATAGGGGCGGGGTTCTGCTGTGCTATGATTTCCCAGCAATTAGGCGGTTATGGAAATCAAGTATTAATGCAATTCCCCAATTGTTTAACCTTTTATGGAGGTCTTGCTCTTGTATACGTATTACCTCACATCGAAAATGAGTGGATAGAATACGAAAAAGGGCAACTAGCAATTCAAGAGGAGAAAAAACGATTAAAATTAGAAAAGAAACAATCCTCCAGAGTATGATGGTTTTATAACTCATTATGTTATTTTCCTTCTCCCTAGCAATTGTGGAAAATATTTGGAAGAGAGAATTATAAATGGATATAGTATAATAAGAATTATGCAAGAAAGGGAAAATGCTGTATACCATTCGTAGACTATCGATGGAGCATGTGTAATAATTCTAACTACATAGTTGATAGAACCAATACACATCCAATGCATTCCCATAATAACAATGGTACCAGCAGAAATGCGTATCATTATTCTCGAAGAAAAGCCATCCAACAATCTGCAGGAGAGAAGCGTCCCCATACACCCCAATACTGAAACAATGTAAAACAAGGCCATTGAGGACTTTGGGTGGGCAAATTCAGAAAAGAAAAGAACACTTAACCCCAAACACATTAGAGCCCCCCAGAAAGTTGTTGATAAAGATAATCTTTCAAAGAAAAACTTGATTCTTAATAGATGCCCCAACAAAAAGAAAGGGGTACAGCGAAGAACGCCTTCTACTATCAAACTATGACAAAAGTTATCCGTACGAGGATTGACGATATATAGGAGTATTGTTACCCCACACAACAAAAAAAACATTGACCACTTACAAGAAAAGCATTTGTATACAAATTCCAGTAATACACGCATAACCAATAGGGCCCCTAAGAACCATGTCACACCGCTTACAACAGATGAGTATGGAGACTGAATCTGAAAAAGAAGCACTCCCATCATTGGTTTGAAACCGACTTCAAACAAGTTAAACTTACCATGTTGGTCTAAGAAAAACCATACTAACCAATACGGATAATACACCAAATTCCATAAAAAATATGGTAGTACTAAACTTTTCCATTGCTTATGCCAAAATGCAGTCCAATCTTCATTTGGACAAACTCTTACCAAGTATCCAGAAAGCATAAAAAACAAGGGCATGTGGAAAGTGCAAATGAAAGATAGTAATTGAGCGCCTTTCTCTTGAGGAATATGTCCATAAACGACAAGAAAGATGGCAACCACCTTAGCCCAATCAATCCAGTTTATCCTTTTTGCTATCATAATACGGTTCTCTACACTGCAAAGGTAATAAAAAAACAAATTAAAATCTACAAATTCATATTAGATGTCGCATCACTACAACCAAAAGCAATAGCGGTTTGAATACGGTATAGTATTCTCATCTTTTTATTTAATTATTTTCTCAAATTGGTAGCACCAATGATGCTGAGCATCACAAAGGTTACCACGAGGGCCATTTATACGTCCACTCTTGCCAACTTCACCATTCACTGCATATCGAACTTTACATCCTGCAACGGGTTGTGAACAACTTACTACTATGCTTGTGTCGTTCAAACTTATTGACTCTGCAATATTTTGTCCCTGTGGTGTAATAACACTGAAGCCATAACAAGATGGCTTACTAACCTGTAACGTATCAAGACGAAGAGGGGGAGAAGGAACATTGAAAGAAATCTGTACATTACAGTCTCCGGCAACTACAGATAATGGAATTAGCCCTTTGAAAGGTGCCTGACCACGAATAATTCGCAATGCTGAATGAGCAGCAAGTTGTCCTATCGCTTGCTGGCCTTTTGCATCTATATGTATCGCCTCACGTACAAAATCATAAGGATAAGTTGGCCCACTCGCCCAAAACATTGAATCTTTATCTAATAATTCAACAAAAGCCTGAGAAACAGAGACTTCACAACTCTCATAATCATTCTCATGGAATCGCTTAGCACGTGTAACAGCATTAGGTTGATAACATATCAGTCTGACAGGTTGTGTTTGGTGTGTTATGGCACAAATATCTCTATTAATATCCTTACGCCACTGTAATAACTGTTGCATATAATCATAGCCGGGGTAATCTACCATATCTGATTCACCCTGCATCCAACAAACTGCTGGGACATATAAAATCCATCCCTTTTTCCGAGCTTTTTCATATGCAGTTCGTATATCGTTAAGAAACTTTCTATAAGGTTTAGTCCCTTGAGAAAGATTGGAGATTGTTGTAGCGCCTCGTCCACCAGGGAAAATACAAATCAATGTATCTTCTCCTGTCTGTTGAGCCAAACACTCACTCATGCTATATACCGACAACTCAAATGAACGTTTATCATAACGAATAACCCGTTTGATTAGCTCACGCCACTCTTCATTAGCAAAATAACCAAAATCGTAGTCCATTCGTTGTGTAACAATTCTTCCTGCATAGTCATTCTTCAGCCTGCCAAAGTCGGTCAATCGTTCACTTTCCTCGCCTAAAGCCAAACTCTGACCATAGACAGGAATACAAACGACCACTTTGGGGCCTGCAGACACCTCATCTGAGCTACAATAAAGATGCCATCCAATCAATAGCAACAACGCTATAAGGCCAACTTCCCAAAAAATCTTTCTATTTTTCTCAATATTCATTTTGGCAAAGTTAATGCTTTTTACCGACATAAGCAAATAAATACGTCATATTTTTTTGAGTTGTCAAAGCAAATGTGTATCTTTGCAGAAGAAATAGCGATTTAGATAATCGGAAGCTTTTAGATGGGCCAACAAAATAGTAACCGACTAATATCTATCATCACCATCAATTACAATGGGCTGAAAGACACCTGTGAACTGATGGATACGTTACCTTTAGACGATGCGTCGATAGAGGTAATCGTGGTAGATAATGCCTCACGGGAAGACGAAGCGAGCGTCATCCAGCAGCGCTATCCACAGGTCAAGGTCGTTCGCAGTCAAGAGAATCTGGGCTTTGCCGGTGGTAACAACCTGGGTATCGAAGCTGCCAGTGGTCAGTATCTCTACTTCATCAATAACGACACCCTGCTGACTTTACAGGAAGAGCCTGTCCAAAAAACAAAACATGGCATGCAGGCAGACCTCAGACACCTTGTCGAACGTTTTGAGTCCAACCCGAAGATTGGCATGGTATGTCCGAAGATACGCTTTACATGGGGCGACAACCTGATACAGTTTGCGGGCTATACCCCACTCTCTCGCATCACTATGCGCAACCACGCCATTGGCTTTAACGAGTCTGACTACGGACAGTACGACACAGCCCATCCGACGCCCTATGGACATGGCGCTGCCATGATGGTGCGTCGCGAAGTCATCGAAAAGGCAGGCATGATGCCAACCTGCTTCTTCCTCTATTACGAGGAACTCGACTGGTCTATGATGATTAGACGTGCAGGCTATGACATCTGGTATGAACCCGCCAGCACCATCTATCATAAAGAGAGCCAGACGACGGGACAGGTCAGTCCCCTGCGTACCTATTATATCACGCGTAACCGTCTGCTCTTCGTTCGACGCAACAGTCCCTTTCCCTGGCGTTACCTGTCCTACCTCTACCTCATTTTCATAGCAGACATGAAGGAGATTGTGAAGAATCTGACAAAACGACGCTATGACTTGGCGAAAGCAGTACTGCGAGGAATCTGGCATTTTATAAAACATTGAGCGTATGGATTTGTGGACGATTATATATTATTTCGACTATGCCTTTTTCATCTTCGTCTGTATGACGGTGGTGTATATGGGTATCTTTGCGCTGGCCTCCATGTTCAGCCAGCACCAGGATACTCCGAAGAGTCGTGTACAAAACCGTTTCATCATTCTCATCCCAGCCTACAAGAATGGAGCCAGCGCTGAACAGACAGTACAATCTATCCTTGGACAGACCTATCCCCAGCGTCAGTTTGACGTGACTGTGGTTGCCGACCAAATCGACGAGATGAGCAGTTTCCGTCTGGCCCAACAACCCATCACCTTGTTGGTACCCAATTTCACCAAGAGTTCCCGTGCCAAGTCATTGCAGCTGGCCATCAACAACCTGCCGCAGTTCAAGCTCTATGATATTGCAGTAGTCCTCAACCCTGGTAATATTGTGGAACCCGAATTCCTTGAGCAACTGAACGATGCCTATGAGGCTGCAGGCACGAAGGCCATTCAGTGCCACATGCTCTCACAGAACCGCGATACCGTATCGGCACGTCTGAGTGCTATCTTCGAGGAAATCAACAACTCTATCTTCCGTCGCGGCCACGTCACATTAGGCCTGTCTGCTGCTGCCTCCAACTCAGCAATGGCCTTCGACTTCAACTGGTTTAAGGCTAACATCCTGACGACCAACACCTATTGGGATGACAAGGAGCTGGAGGCTCGTCTGCTGCGCCAACATATCTTTGTAGACTATTTCGACGACATCATGGTATTCTCTGAGAAAACCCGTAAGGCAGAGGACTTCAATCGCCAGCGTGGTCGGTGGTTACTGTCACATCTGGCTACCATCATCCGCAACATCCGCTATCTGCCTGGAGCCATCATCCAGCGTCATTACGACCTGATAGACAAGATTCTCCAATGGATGCTGCTGCCTCGTATTCTGATGATGGCCATCATCATCGCTATGGGCATCTTCATGCCTTTCATCTATTTCTCGTTGGCTCTCAAGTGGTGGGCACTATTTGCTATCGTACTGTTTATCTTTGCGTTAGCTACTCCCAACTACTTGGTCGACGACAAGTGGGATCGCACCTTCTTCTCCATACCGATCATCCTCTTGGCCATTGTTTTGGCAAAGACCTCTATCGGAAAGAAACTGAAAGCGGACTTAAATAAGAAACTGTAACCCATAACACCTTATTATATTATGAGTATCGTTTGGTTGATTTTACACATCGTTGAGATATTCCTTTGGTTGTTACTGGCAGCCTCTGGCGCCTATATTCTGTTCTTCGCATCAGTATCGATATTGTGGAAGGACACCGTCTCTCCGCTCTCCGCCTATCTGGAGGACCAGCTTCGCTCCATGCGCGAGCCACGACAGTACACTTTCCTTGTACTTTATCCGGCCTACAACGAAGACCGCGTCATCGTCAACTCCGTGTCCACCTTCTTAGGACAGTACTACCCCTA
Organism: uncultured Prevotellaceae bacterium; assembly: GCA_900313235.1. Lineage (GTDB taxonomy): Bacteria > Bacteroidota > Bacteroidia > Bacteroidales > Bacteroidaceae > Prevotella. Next base: position 53,639 of record OMQN01000006.1, read on the forward strand.
TAAGGGCTTCCATGTGGCCGTCATCAGTGACCACATGCAGCCAGAGACCAATGAACAACTGGCTCAGTTGCCCATCACGCTTCTACAACCTGTCTTCGAGAAGAGTAGCAAGGCTAAGGCCATGCAATATGCGCTGCAACAGATTCAAGGAGAATACGACTATGTCGTCATCCTCGACGCCGACAACGTGGTAGAGCAAGACTTTCTGGCCAAGCTCAACGATGTCTGCAACAAGGGTTACGACGCCATCCAGTGTCACCGTTGTGCCAAAAACTCCAACAACAACATTGCTGTGCTCGATGGTGTCAGCGAGGAGATTAACAACACCCTGTTCCGCAAGGCTCACAACCGCATAGGCCTCTCTTCTGCCCTCATCGGCTCAGGCATGTGCTTCAAGTTCAAGTGGTTCAAGGAGAATGTCTACAAGCTGTCCACCGCTGGTGAGGACCGTGAGTTGGAGGCTCTTCTGTTGCGCCAGAAGATTCATATCCACTACGAGCCAGACATCCATGTTTACGACGAGAAGGTGTCGAACAAAGAGAACTTCCAGAAGCAGCGTCTGCGCTGGATGACAGCGCAGATACAGAGTCTGTTCTCGCTGCTGCCCTACGTTCCCAAGGCGCTGATGGATGGCAACATCGACTACATCGACAAAACCTTCCAACAGGCCCTCATCCCCCGTTCCATGCTGATTGTGCTGACGTTCGTACTGGCATGCTTGGTCACTCTGCTCTCGCTCGACTGGTGCATCAAGTGGTGGTTGCTGTTCCTCTTCATCTGTCTGTCGCTCTACGTGTCTACGCCTAAACAGTTGCGCAGCCACTCTGTCTTCGGCAAGATTCTGTCCATCCCCATGCTGGTATGGAAGATGATTCTCAACATCCTGAAGATAGACCGCAAGAACACCGACTTCATCCACACCACCCACGACCAGGCAGAGAAGAAATCCTAACGGCCAACGGTTATTGGTTATTGGTTATTGGTTATTGGTTAACGGTTATTGGCTATTGTTTCAACGACCCAATACTCTGTGCCTGTGTGAGGGCGACGGCTCTGGAACTTGTATTCAGGGCGGTTTAGGAAGTTGCCGATTTTCTCAAAGGTGCCTGGCTCCTCTTTGTATGACGAGCGGAAGGCCTGTTTTAAGCGGGCAGAGATGTCCTTCAGCGCCACCCACCTACCCTCCTCATCGCCCTCTGGACGACGATAGAGCGACAGCAGCATCTCACCAAGACCATTCAGCCGCTGGTACTGTAGGTTGTGGTTCATCAGCGCCTGTTCCTCGTCCTTTGTCAGCCAGTAGCGCTCGCCATGTGCCACCTCATAGAGCAGCTGCGCATAGAGCTGGTCGTACTCCACAGGCGTCTGGAAGTCGATGTTTCCCTCAGCAACCACACAGATGAAACGGCGCGAGCCGCTGGGGTCAGCGAGTGGTGTCTGGTCGTTGGTGGTGCCAATGAACGACGCATAGCGACGATGACTGCTATAGGCCTTGCCGTATGGTGGGCGGTATTTCAGATCGGCTGTCGACACAAGGTATTTCAACACAATCTGCTGGCGCTGGGTAATCTTGTCAAACTCGTCGAGGTTGATAAGTGCAAACGACGTCAGTCCGAGGTTCAGGTCCGACTCATTCTTGAAGTTGATGCGGTCGTTGTAATATTCGCGCTGGTCGCGAGGCAACAGGATGCGACAGAACGACGACTTGCCGCAGCCCTGGCGACCTATTAAAAGAGGTACGAGGGCATTACCCGTCAGCTGTCCCTTGCCCTGCCACATAGCCACCATCGAGCGCATCCACAGGTGAAACAGGTGTGTCCACTCCTGGTAGTCCGTCTTGACGCGCTGGGCAAGAGGCGCCACACGGTCCTTGCCGTCCCAGCGAGGCAAGTGTTCCAGCCAGTCACTGATGGGGTCATAGAGTTCGATATCGTCAGAGTTGACAAAGCGGCGGATGTCCTTGTCCCAACAGCGGATGCCCTGCTCCAGAGCACGCATGGTCATAGAGTTGCGAGCCTCTTCCGTCAGGTCTTGGAAGGAGAATCCCAGCCCTTTTCTCTGACGGTATTCCGCCACGCCACGCATCACGTTCTTGCGCAGTTCGTAGTGCTCACGCAGAAAGATGTCAATCTTCATCGTCAGCAGCGTCTCTGGGGCAATGTTCTTCAGTCTTTGCTTGCAGCCTTTCCTACCCCGATACTTCTTCTCATTTGCCTCACGGTAGGCGTTCTCAAAGGTCAGGCGCACCATCAATGGGTCTTGGCGGAAAGGCGTACGGGCAGTCGTCATTCTCAAGGCAATACCCATCGGGATGCCTGTTTCCTGACATCGGTCGGCCAGTCGGATAGCCAGCAGATGGGTATACTCGGCATCGTCGCTAAAGTCCTGTTCCTCAACAGTTGCCATCTCGTCATAGGCCTTCATCAGGTTGAACTCATAAATCTTGTGCAACGTCAGGTAACGATCCAAGCCTGGCGCTGTCTCCTTTGGTTCAATGGTCGTACTGACAGATGGTGCCGCCACCGCAGTATCGACATAGAACGCCACAGCCAACGGATTAAAGAATGCTTCTGGGTCGTAGCTGATATAGCAGGCACGATCCATTCTAGGTTCCAGTTTCTCAATGGTTACGCCCAACTGTGCGTTATAGGCCATACGGGCCTTCTCGTAGAGGTTCAAGTGAAACACTCGTTCCTCTTCTTGCGCCATTCCTTTTCCTTCATCCAACTTGCTTCCACCTTCAGCAATTTCTCCACTACATACAATCTTAACGCTACGACCACTGGCACCCACAAAGGCCAACAGCGTCTGTGGCATCAAGGCAGCACCCTGACGAATAGCAGCAGCCTCCTCATAGCTCTGTAGGTTGTTCACCTCCAGCAGCACCAGTTGCGTATAACCTTTGCTAACGCGCTGGTGGTTACGATTCTCCCACAGCTGGGCAAAGTACAGTAATGGCAGTTTCCTGGTATACTCTTCGCCACCTTTGAACGTACCGTCTTCGTTACGTTCCTTGTCAATGACGGGATAGTAGGTTCGCAACAGGTCAACCTCCTTACGATAGTCTCCCTGTCGCATCATCTCCACCACCTTATCTATATCCAGCGTGCGCAACGCCTCGCCACCACGCTGATTCTTCATCAATGTAATCTGCTTCATATTCGATTAAGGTAAAATAATCAGTTCATATTCTGTGCAAAGATACAACAAAAAACTGATATTTGTACAATACCCC
>OMQN01000136.1 GCA_900313235.1 uncultured Prevotellaceae bacterium
ATAGAGTATTAATCCGACTTTCGCCGGGCTATCCTCTACTATAGGGAAGGTTGGATACGCGTTACTCACCCGTGCGCCGGTCGCCAGCATCAATAGCAAGCTATCGATCTGCTGCCCCTCGACTTGCATGTGTTAAGCCTGTAGCTAGCGTTCATCCTGAGCCAGGATCAAACTCTTCATTGTAAAAAATATCTTTGATATTTTTTACGAGACTCTCTCGCGACTCGGAAATGAAAGCAAGCTTTCATTGTCTCTCGCTGCTCGGAGCCTTGTAAATTTTATCATTAGTCTGTCTCAGAACGACTATCCAAGATTGGTCATATTACCCGAAGTATAAAATACTTCGCTTCTTGTACTACTTCTCTGTTTTATGTAAGACTTTCAAAGAACTCTTTCTTTATCGCTCATCAGGTCTCTTCCTGAAAGCGGATGCAAAGGTACGACTTTTTCCCGAACTACCAAAACTTTTCTAAGAAAAAATTCAGTTTTTATAGAAAAAAGTTTGAGGACTTGATTTGAATCAAGCACACAAATAGTATACACCTTATTTATATAATGCGCGTACTTAACCAAAAATTGTTTGCGTTAACAACAAGAAGAAGACCCCACACTGTCTCTATAGAAAAAAGCCAGAAAACAAAGAATTGGCAATTAATGGTAAAAAAGACAGTCATTTGTTTGGCGGTTTGCATATTTATCCGTAACTTTGCAGTCGATTTTGAATAAATATACCAGCATGAAAGTAAAGAACGACCGCTTAGAAGCCCTTAGAATGATCATCTCCAGTCAGGAGTTGGGCAGTCAAGACGAGCTATTAGCCGCTCTCAAGCAAGAAGGATTCAAATTAACCCAGGCCACCCTCAGTCGCGACCTCAAACAGCTGAAGGTCGCAAAGGCCGCCTCTATGCGTGGCAACTACGTCTACGTATTGCCCAACGACACGATGTACAAGCGTGTAAGTACACCCTCGTCAGTACGTGAGATGATGCAGGTACCGGGATTTCTGAGTATCCATTTCTCTGGCAACATGGGAGTCATCAAGACACGTCCAGGTTACGCGAGTTCTATCGCCTACAACATAGACAACAGTCACATTAACGAGATATTAGGAACTATTGCTGGTGACGACACCATCTTTATCGTCATCAAACAAGGTGTAACAAAAGACGAGGTCATCGATTCCCTCAGCGAAGTGGTTCCCAATATGAAGTAATGAACATTTAACAATAAAAATGGAACAAGAAACAGATATTGAAGTATTGGTAGCAGGCCCTGAACATGAGGTCTATGTAGACACCATTCTTGAAACGATAGCCGAGGCCGCCAAGGTACGAGGCACAGGTATTGCCAAAAGAACACACGAGTACCTGGCTAAGAAGATGTTTGAAGCCAAGGCCGTCATTGCACTGACAAAAGAAGGCCGTTTTGCCGGTTTTAGCTATATTGAGACATGGGAGAATCAGCAATATGTGACCACCAGCGGTTTGATAGTACATCCCGACTTCAGAGGTATGCACATTGCAAAGCGCATCAAAGACCTGACCTTCACATTGGCGCGCACCCGTTGGCCACATGCCAAGATCTTCTCCTTGACTAGCGGTGCTGCCGTCATGAGGATGAACACCGCTTTAGGCTATCAGCCTGTGACATTTGCCGACCTGACAGACGACGAGGCTTTTTGGAAGGGGTGTGAAGGTTGCGTGAACTATCCTGTGCTTCGCGAGCGCAATCGCAAGTTCTGTATCTGCACCGCCATGCTCTTCGACCCCACAGAGCATCTGCCAGCAAAATTATCCGATGAGGTATTATCACGTATCAAGCACCTGCAAGAACTGGAAGAGCATAAATAGTTTACAAAGAATTTAATGAATTATACGAATTGATATGAGCAAGAAGAAAGTAGTAGTAGCATTCAGTGGTGGATTGGACACCAGCTACAACGTAATGTATCTGACCAAGGAGTTAGACACAGGTGGTTTCTCAGCAGAGCAGCTGAAGAGAAACGAGGAAAACGCTTATAAGTTGGGCGCCGTGAAGTATGTGACCCTCGACGTGACACAGGAGTATTACGAGAAGTCCCTGAAATACATGATTTTCGGTAACGTACTGCGCAACAACTGCTACCCCATTTCCGTATCTAGCGAGCGCATCTTCCAGGCTATTGCCATTGCCCGCTATGCCAAGGAGATTGGTGCTGACGCCATCGCCCACGGTTCAACAGGTGCCGGTAACGACCAGATTCGTTTCGACATGACCTTCCTGGTCATGGCCCCTGGTGTAGAGATCATCACCCTGACGCGCGACCGCAACCTGACACGTAAGGAAGAAGTAGACTACCTGAATGCCAATGGCTACTTTGCCGACTTCACCAAGCTAAAATACTCCTACAACGTAGGTATCTGGGGAACTTCTATCTGTGGTGGTGAACTGCTTGACCCCACTCAGGGGCTGCCCGAAGAAGCCTATCTGAAACATGTCACCGCCAAGGAGAACGAAGCGCTGCTGAAGATTACCTTTGACAAGGGTGAAATAGTTGCCGTCAACGGCGAGCAGTTTGATGACAAGATCAAAGCCATCCAGAAGATTGAGGAGATTGGCGCCAGTTACGCCATCGGCCGCGATGCCAACGTGGGTGACACCATCATCGGCATCAAGGGACGTGTAGGTTTTGAGGCCGCTGCACCTAAGCTCATCATCGAGGCCCACCGTCTGCTGGAGAAGTCGACACTCTCCAAGTGGCAGCAGTACTGGAAAGACCAGGTAGCCAACTGGTACGGCATGTTCCTGCACGAGAGTCAATATCTGGAGCCCGTCATGCCCGATATGGAGGCCATGCTGACCAGCAGCCAGCGCAACGTCACTGGTACCGCTATTCTGAAGCTCCGTCCTTATGGTTTCGAGACTGTAGGTATTGATTCTGTCAACGACTTGACGAAGAGCAAGTTGGGCGAATATGGCGAGACACAGACAGGTTGGACTGCTGACGAGGCCAAAGGCTTCATCAAGGTCAGCTCTACCCCACTCCGCGTATACTACGGCATTCACAAGGACGAAAAGAGATAAAGCCTCCTTCATTCCCTCCCAAAGGAGGGGGTGAACAATTATATAAATCACGAAATACATGAAAATAGGTATATTAGGAGCAGCAGGCTATACTGGCGGAGAATTGATTCGTCTGCTGTTGAACCATCCCGAGGCAGAGATTGTCTTTGCCAACTCTGAGAGCAATGCCGGCAATCTGGTATCTGACGTTCACGAAGGCGTGATAGGCGAAACAGAATTGAAGTTTACGGACGAGATGCCTTTTGACCAGGTGGACGTGGTATTCTTCTGCTTCGGACACGGCAAGAGCGAGGCATTCCTTAAAGAGCATACCATCCCTGAGAATGTCAAGATTATCGACTTGGCACAGGACTTTCGCATCAAGGGTAGCCACGACTATGTCTATGGTTTGCCGGAGATCAACAAGGAACAGATACAGAAAGCCCAGCACCTGGCTAATCCTGGCTGTTTCGCTACTGCTATCCAACTGGCATTGCTTCCCGCTGCCATGTTGCATCTGCTGAAAGAAGATGTAGCCGTCAACGCCATTACCGGTTCAACAGGCGCTGGTCAGAAGCCTGGCGCCACCACCCATTTCTCATGGCGCGTGGACAACCTGAGCATCTACAAGCCTTTCCAGCACCAGCACATCGCCGAGATTCGTCAGTCGCTGACACAGGAACAGGGTTATCTGGATGCCTCTATAGACTTCATCCCCTATCGTGGCAATTTCGCCCGCGGCATCTTCTGCACCGCCGTCATCAAGACCGATGCACCCGCCAGCGACGTCATTGCTGCCTACAAGGAATACTACCGCAATGCTGCCTTCACCCATTATAGCGACAAGTCCATTGACCTCAAGCAAGTGGTGAACACCAACAAGGCACTGGTGCATGTCGATGGTTTCGAGGGCAAGATTCTCGTTACCTCGTGCATTGACAACCTTCTGAAAGGTGCCGTTGGCCAGGCCGTACAGAACATGAACATCATGTTTGGTCTTGACGAGACAACAGGTCTCAAGTTAAAAGCCTCAGCATTCTAAATCTTGAGACACAAAAAATACTCAAAACAGCATTAAGTTTACGAATTATTGCTTACTTTTGCAGACAAAATAATACCAAGCGACATGAAACTATTCGACGTATACCCACTCTTCGACGTAAATATCGTGAAGGGCAAAGGTTGTAAGGTATGGGACGACAAAGGTCAGGAGTACCTGGACCTCTATGGTGGCCATGCCGTGATATCCATCGGTCACTCCCATCCCCATTATATAGAGAAAGTGACAGAACAGTTGCAGAAGATTGGGTTCTACTCCAACTCCGTCATCAACACACTGCAGCAGCAGGTGGCCGAGCGACTGGGTAAGATCAGCGGCTATGAGGACTACCAGTTGTTCCTCATCAACAGCGGTGCCGAGGCCAACGAGAACGCATTGAAACTTGCCTCGTTCAAGAACCCGACAGCCACGCGCATTCTGTCGTGCGAGAAGTCGTTCCACGGAAGAACGAGTCTGGCCGTAGAGGTGACCAACAACCCGAAAATTGTGGCTCCTCTGAACGACAACCATCATGTCCGTTTCCTGCCGTTGAACGACATTGAGCCGTGGGTACGCGAACTGTCGCGTGGTGGTGTCGCTGCCGTCATCTTAGAGTGCATACAGGGTGTCGGCGGTATCCAAATGGCTACGCCGAAGTTTGCCCAAGACCTGGCATACGCCTGCAAGCGCTATGGTGCTACGCTGATATGCGACGAGATACAGTGCGGATATGGCCGCAGCGGTAAGTTCTTTGCCCACCAGTGGCTGGGCATCAAACCCGACATCATCACGGTGGCCAAGGGTATTGCCAACGGCTTCCCCATGGGCGGTGTACTCATCTCTCCCGACTTTCAGCCTATCTACGGACAGTTAGGTACCACCTTTGGCGGCAACCACCTGGCTTGTGCTGCTGCACTGGCTGTGCTCGACGTCTTCGAGCAGGAGAACCTGGTAGACAATGCCCGCGAGGTGGGTGACTATCTCATTGAAAAATTGAACAATTTAAAAAATGAGGAATTGAAGGAGAAGGGTAGCAGTCATATTAAAGAGGTACGCGGACGCGGTCTGATGATTGGCATTGATCTGGACATTCCCCACAAGGACGTGCGCCAGCCGCTCATCTATCAGGAGCACTGCTTCACCGGTTGTGCAGGTCAGAACATTCTTCGTCTGCTGCCGCCACTCTGTCTGACCAAGGCAGATGCCGACTTATTCATCGAAAAACTAAACAAGATACTGAAAACGCTATGAAGATTTCAATCATTGGTGCTGGCGCCATGGGTGGTGCCATCGCCGAAGGACTCATCAAGGGAGACTACATACAGAATGAGGATATCTGCGTGAGCGACCCCGTACGTCAGACACGCGACAAGTTTGCCAATATGGGCATCACCGCAACCCCTAGCAACCAGTTGGCTGCACAGGGTGCCGACATTGTCTGCGTCGTCGTCAAGCCCTGGCTGGTAGAACAAGTTCTGAAGAGTATCAAGGACGTGCTCGACTACGACAAGCAGACACTCGTCGTCGTTGCTGCCGGCGTCAAGTCGGAGAGCATCAAGGAGCGCAACTGCAGTCGATGACCTTTATTGTGCCAAGTATAGCAGCTGAGACGCAGCATACGGAACAGGTGGTGGCACTGTTCGACTCAATGGGCAAGACCATCATCACCGACGAGCAGCACCTGGCAGCAGGTACCACGCTAGCATCGTGCGGCATAGCCTATGCCATGCGCTATGTGCGTGCAGCCTCTGAGGGTGGTGTCGAGTTAGGTTTTAAGGCCGACGATGCCAAGCAGATTGTCATGCAGACCATGCGTGGTGCTGTCGAACTATTGCAGGCTACAGGTCTGCACCCCGACCTGGCGGTGTCACCATCAAGGGGCTCAACGAAATGGAGCATAACGGCTTTACCTCAAGTGTTATTAAAGGCTTAAAAGCTGGAGCAAAGTGAAATTGAGAAATTGAGAGATTGAGAAAATGAGAAATTGAGAAATATATGGAAGAGCAACTGAAACAAATTGGCGAGCGTCTGCGTGGACTGCGCGACGTGCTCGACATCCCCGTCAGCGAAATGGCTGAGACCATCGGCATCAGTGCTGACAAGTATGAGAAAATAGAGCAGGGCGAGATGGACATTACCATCTCAAACCTGATGAAGATAGCGCGCAAATATGGTGTTTCAACAGAAGAACTAATCTTTGCCGAGGCACCCCACATGAAGTCATACTATGTGACACGTAAGGGACAGGGCATGTCTATTGAGCGTACAAAAGCCTACAAGTACCAGTCGCTGGTGGGTGGCTTTGTGGGTCACAAGGCCGACGTCTTCATCGTTACCGTCGAGCCCAAGCCCGAAGCACATACCGTCTACAAGAACAGCCATCCAGGCCAGGAGTTCAACATGGTACTCGAAGGCAAGATGGAGCTCTACATTGCCGGCAAAACCATCATCTTGGAAGAGGGCGACAGCATCTATTTCGATTCTACCAAGCCCCACGGCATGTTAGCTGTCGGCGACAAGGCCGTCAAGTTCTTAGCATTTACAGTAGAGTAAGAAGAGGCTGTTGGCTGTTAGCAATTAGCAGTTAGCTGTTAGCCAATGGCCAAAAGCAAATAGCAAATAGCAAGAATATGATAGAGAGATTTTTGAAACAGACGAAGTTCACCTCCGTCGAAGACTATAATAAGAACTTAGAGTTCATCATCCCCGAACACTTCAACTTCGCCTACGACGTCATGGATGCGTGGGCTGAGGAAGCTCCCGAGAAGCTGGCACTGCTCTGGACCAACGACCAGGGCGAGGAGATACGTGCTACCTATGCACAGTTGAAAGAGCAGAGCGACCAGGCTGCCTCCTATCTGCAGTCACTCGGCATCGGCAAGGGCGACCCCGTGATGCTGATCCTGAAGCGTCGCTACGAGTGGTGGATTGTGATGCTGGCCCTCTGCAAGATTGGCGCCATCGTGATTCCCGCCACCCACATGCTCACCAAGCACGACATCGTTTACCGCAACACCCGTGCCTCTATCAAGGCCATCATCTGCGTAGACGATGCCTATGTCTGCGAACAGATTCGTCTGGCTATGCCCGAGAGTCCTACGGTAAAACAGTACATCACCATCACCGACCACGGCAAACCTATCCCCGAAGGTTTCCGCGACTATCAGTCGGAAGTGGTAAAGGCGCCCCAGTTCGAGCGCCCCGCCTTCGTCAACAACAACGAAGATACCATGATTATGTACTTCACCAGCGGCACCAGCGGCGAGCCCAAGATGGTGGCGCACGACTACCTCTATGCTATGGGCCACCTGACCACGGGTGTCTTCTGGCACAATCTGCACGAAGGGGCGCTGCACCTGACGGTGGCCGATACCGGTTGGGGCAAGGCCGTCTGGGGCAAGTTCTACGGACAGTGGTTTGCTGGTGCAACGGTCTTCGTGTTCGACCATGAGAAGTTCAATGCCGACACACTGTTGCGACAGATGGAGAAATACAAGGTGACCTCGTTCTGCGCACCGCCCACCATCTACCGCTTCATGATTCGCGAGGACCTGTCGAAGTACGACCTCAGCTCACTGCAATATTGCTGCACGGCCGGCGAGGCGCTGAACCCCGCCGTGTTCGACAAGTTCTATGAGAAGACGGGCATCAAGATGATGGAAGGCTTCGGACAGACCGAGACAACAATGACCTTGGGCACCTTCCCCTGGATGACGCCGAAACCCGGCTCAATGGGTATCCCCAACGCCCAATACGACATCGACCTGCTGCGTGCAGACGGTACCAGTTGCGAGGACGGTGAAAAGGGTGAGATTGTGGTACGCGTAGGCGACAAGAAACCCGTCGGTCTCTTCAAAGGCTATTACCGCGACGAAGAGAAGACCCGAGAGGCCTGGCACGACGGCATCTACCACACAGGCGACATGGCATGGCGCGACGAGGACGGCTACTACTGGTTCGAGGGACGTATTGACGACGTCATCAAGTCCTCGGGCTACCGCATCGGTCCGTTTGAGGTAGAGAGTGCCCTGATGACCCACCCCGCCGTCGTGGAGTGTGCCATTACCGGTGTGCCCGACGACATCCGCGGCATGGTGGTCAAGGCCACCGTCGTACTCGGCAAGGAGTGGAAGGACAAGGCCGGCGACGACCTCGTGAAGGAACTGCAGCAGCACGTCAAGAAG
>OMQN01000065.1 GCA_900313235.1 uncultured Prevotellaceae bacterium
GATAGCCGCTGTACTGTCGAGCAATGTCGACACACCCATTGAAGAGGGATGGTGCATGGCTGGCGAGGTGGGACTCTCTGGCGAGGTGCGCCCCGTAGCCCGCATCGAACAGCGCATCAGCGAGGCTGAGAAGTTAGGTTTCCAGCATATCATCATACCGAAATACAACCTCAGCGGACTGAACCGCAAGAAGTTCAACATCGAACTCGTGCCCGTCCGCAAAGTAGAGGAAGCACTCAGAGCATTATTTGGATAATATGAAAGACTCCGTATTGATATTAAGCGGTGGCGTAGACAGTGTCACCTTGTTATATGATGAACAGGAGCGCATCGCCCTGGCCATCTCGTTCGACTATGGCTCTAAGCATAACAAACGGGAGATTCCCTTTGCTCAGTGGCATTGCCAGCAGTTAGACATCAAGCACATCACCATCCCCTTGGACTTCATGACGAAGTATTTCGTCAGTTCTTTGCTGGAGGGTGGCGAGGAGATTCCTGAAGGACACTATGCTGACGACAATATGAAGTCGACGGTTGTTCCCTTCCGCAATGGCATCATGCTGTCCATAGCGGTAGGTATTGCAGAAAGCAATGGTCTGAAGTATGTTATGATGGCTAACCACGGGGGCGACCACACCATCTATCCTGACTGCCGACCAGAGTTCGTTGACGCCTTCGACCAGGCTGCCTGTGCAGGCACCTTTGTCAACGTGCACCTGCGCTCACCCTATACCAACATCACCAAGGCCGATATTGCCCGTCGTGGCAAGGCGCTGGGCATCGATTACTCTAAGACGTGGTCGTGCTACAAAGGTGGCGCACAGCACTGCGGCAAGTGTGGCACGTGCGTAGAGCGTCGCGAAGCCTTCGCGCTGGCAGGCATCGATGACCATACACAATATGAAGAATAACGTCCATGAAACGGCTCTGTAAACTCATTTCCGACTATATGGCGCTGCTCGTGCTGATAGCAGCAGTGATAGCGCTGGTGTTTCCCGATGCGTTCAACAGCGTGAAACCCACTGTTATCAATCCCCTATTGGGTGTCATCATGTTCGGCATGGGAATGACACTCCACTTCGACGACTTTCGCGTAGTGTTCAGTCGTCCGCGCGATGTCCTTATGGGCTGTCTGGCCCAATTTACCGTCATGCCCTTGCTGGCTTGGATACTGGCACGCCTCTTCGGTCTCGACGAGGCACTGACCGTTGGTGTGGTACTGGTAGGCTGTTGTCCTGGTGGTACGGCATCAAACGTTATTACCTATCTTGCCAAGGGCGACCTGGCGCTAAGTGTTGGTATGACGGGCGTCTCAACGCTGTTGGCCCCAATTCTGACACCACTATTGGTATGGCTGTTGGCAGGCAAGACGGTCGATGTCAACGTAACGGCAATGTTTCTCAGCATTCTTTGGGTAGTTATCCTGCCCATTGTTGCAGGTCTCATCGTCAAACAGCTATGGCCCAAACAGACGGAGAAGGCGGTAGTCTACATGCCTGCGCTCTCCTCGCTGACCATTGCTACGATTGTATTTATCATCATAGCTGCAACGGCTCATCGTCTGATGGCTGGTGGACTGATAATCGTTGCCGTCGTTATGCTCCACAACATAGGAGGTCTGGCCATTGGCTACCTCATTGGCCGTCTGTTTCGCATCAGCACTTCTAAGCGTAAAGCACTGAGCATCGAGGTGGGTATGCAGAACTCAGGACTGGCCTCATCACTGGCTACACTCCACTTTGCCACCTATCCGATGGCAGCTATCCCTGGCGCCATCTTCAGCGTCTGGCACAATATCAGCGGAGCACTCGTTGCCCGCCTTTATCGCAGAACTACTTAACTGACTTACACGATATCTTCAACAACTAACTTCCGTTTTAGTTCATCAGTATCTGAACAATACGCTCGGCGGTGCGGCCGTCCCAACGGTCGGGCAAAGACGATGTCTTCCACTGACCGCTAACCATGCGCTGCAACTCTTCGCGCAACTTGTCAGCATCCTCGCCTACAAGGACGTTGGTACCTTGCTTGACAGTCTCGATATGCTCTGTATAGGAGTTCAGCGTGATGCATGGTACCTGGTTGAACGTAGCCTCCTCAGCGACGTTACCCGAGTCGGTGATGATACCCATAGCATGACTGGTAAGATAACCGAAGTCGAGGTAGCTGAGAGAAGATGTAAGATGGATGGCGGAAGAGGGAAGGTGGAGCGCTGACAACAAGTCATAGGCACGTCCACGCAACGGAGCGACGACGGGAATGTCGCCAGCAACCTCGCTGATGGCAGAAAGCATGCGTTTCAGGTTGTCCTCGTCAGCCAGCAGAGCCTTGCGGTTCAGCGTGAAGACGAGATAACGACCGTCCTCGACACCATCGAGACAGGCAGGACGCGTCCAGCGGTCGTGATTGTAGCGCAGGGTGTCCATAAGGATGTTGCCCACCATATATATCTTGTGGTTCTCGGCACCTTCACGTGTGGCAATGCTGCTGGAGCCTACGCCAGCGGTAAACAGCAGGTCACTAAGTCCATCGATGACCAGACGGTTGATTTCCTTGGGCATATTGATATCAAAGGAACGTGTGCCAGCAACGAGATGTGCCAGTCGCAAGCCACGCTTCTTGGCGACAATAGCTGCAGCCATCGTCGATGCGAGGTCGTCGACCACGATGACGATATCCGTGGTATGCTGTTCGAGATAACGCTCAAACTCAGCCATCACTCTACCTGTCAGTTCGTTGAGGTTCTCACAGTCGACACCTAAGAAGACGTCGGGACGGGAAATCTGTAAGTCATCGAAGAGCGACGCCTCCAAGGTGGGGTCGTCGGCCGTACCTGCATAGACCAGCTGATATTGACAATTGTCAGTGCGCTCTATCGCACGGATGAGCGGAGCGACCTTGATAAAGTTGGGGCGAGCGCCCGTAAAGAGACAAATATTCTTCATTGCTTTCCTATTTTCTTTTCGTATGCTGGCGACTCCTCTTTCAGTCGGAAGTCATAAATCATATTACGGTCATCAATCAGCACAAAGTGCTTGGTACCCTGTATGTCGTCGTCTTTCTTTTCCCAGATAATGTCCTTGAAGAACTGGGTATCTTCGGGAATAACAGTACGCAGTAGACAATTGGTAAAGCTGTATTGCGAGTTCTCGTCGACCTCGCCATCAATGACATCCTCCGCATAACCTGTGACAAGTGTGTTCGAGCAGGTCAGTGAGAATGGTTGTTCCGAGGGTTCGAAACGTAAGGCGAAACCGCGATTGGCAGACAGTGGATAGAACTGTGCCAAAGTCACGTGGTCAAGAACCGTCTGACACCCCAGGAGCGCCAAACAGTCTTTTAGTGTATTCGAGATGACGCAGTTGTCAACGGTAACATCAGTAATATGCGCCCAAAGGCCGAAACCCTTGCAGTTGTGAATCATACAGTCTTTAAGTTCGACGGTCGTAGTGTCTGCTACCAGTCCGTCACACGCGTTGCGTATCTCACAGTCTGTCAGTTGGCAACCGTCAGCATGGGGTTTGATGGTAATACCCTGCCACTGACCACTGATGCGGTCGTAGGGCAGATAGTCGAACATGTGGTCAAGACGATCGCCACGGAACAAGCTATTCTCGGCGACGAGGGCACCCTCGACGGTAATGCCTGCTCCGTCATGGAAGTACATCTCCGTATTCTTGATGGTCAGCGTAGCAGTGGCTGCAACACTGATGCCACCATAGACTACGATAGGTTTCGACGACTCAATGGTTTTACTCTCCGTAATCTCCACATCACGCCACTGCTCAGCATTCCAACTGTAAGTGCGCAGGTTGACCTTCTGCTCCACCCCACTCTCCAAGGCAAACAGCAGGTTGTCCTCTATCAGTTGTGGTTCATCAGAGGCGTTTTCAAAAGCTGTCACCTCCACAAAAACGCGAATACTGTCGTCATTGCGCACCTCCAGATTGTTCACCACGGGGTTCAGAAACGTGCCATCGACATTCACTCGGAAGCCCGACTGTCCGCCACGCTCCAGGCGTACGGAGCGCAGGCGCAGACCATCCCCCGACTTGTTATGAACCCAGAAGCTGTAGGTCGACGACGGTATGGTAGCGAAGAGCGTATCCATACGGACGGTATCCGTCGTAAACGTCAGCCGATGACTACGATCGGTCGTAAACGAGTCGTTATCAGAGCAGGCTGTCAGCAAGGCCGACGCTACTATGAAGAAAAAGAAAAGCCGCTTTATCATATACTGATAAAACGTCTTTTCTCCTAATTTATTGTCTTGTCGCTTACTTTCCAAAATAACGCTTTAGCAGACCAGCGAAACCAGCACCATGACGAGCCTCGTCCTTAGCCATCTCATGAACAGTGTCGTGGATAGCATCGAAGCCAGCAGCCTTGGCATTCTTAGCGATGCGGAACTTATCTTCGCAAGCACCAGCCTCAGCAGCAGCACGCTTCTCCAGGTTAGTCTTGGTGTCCCATACGCACTCGCCCAGCAGCTCAGCAAAGCGTGAAGCATGGTCTGCCTCCTCGAAGGCATAGCGCTTGAAAGCCTCAGCAATTTCGGGATAGCCCTCGCGGTCAGCCTGACGGGCCATAGCCAGATACATACCTACCTCGCCACACTCACCATTGAAGTGGTTGCGCAGGTCGTCAATCATCTCTTGTGAAACACCCTCGGGTTTGCCATCGCCGATACGGTGAACAGTAGCATAGGTTGTCTCACCCTCGTCCTTCAGTTCAGAGAACTTAGAGGCAGGAGCTTTACAGATGGGGCACTTCTCGGGAGCAGCATCGCCTTCGTAGATATATCCACAAACGGCGCAGATAAACTTTTTCTTCATAAATATAAAAGTATTCGTTTAGTTAGTAAATAATGTAATTATCTATTTTGCAAAGATACGTAGAAAAAATAAATCCTCCAAATATTTTGGAGGATTTTATTTCACATGTCAAAACAATTCACTCTTTCATTGCAAAGCACTGATGAGTTCTTCTGGTGTTACGAGCTGCTGTTCGCCCGTCTCCATATTCTTCAGTGTCACCTTGCCAGCAGCTATCTCATTGTCGCCGGCGAGGACCACAAAGGGAATCTGCTTGGCATTGGCATACGACATCTGCTTCTTCATCTTGGCACCATCAGGATAAATCTCAGCACGAATGCCTTCCTCGCGTACCTTATTTATAATAGGCAGGCAGTAAGCCGTCTCCTTCTCGCCGAAGTTGATAAAGAGCACCTGTGTGGTGTTGAGCGAATCCTTGGGATAGAGGTCGAGGGCATTGAGCACATCGTAGATGCGGTCTACACCAAACGAGATGCCGACACCAGAGAGTCCAGGCATACCGAAGATGCCCGTCAGGTTGTCATAGCGACCGCCGCCAGAGATGCTACCCATGGGGGTGTCGAGTGCTTTCACCTCAAAGATGGCACCCGTATAGTAGCTCAAGCCACGAGCCAGCGTGAGGTCCAGCTGAATCTCGTTGTTCAGCGTCGTCAGGAAGCCGAGGATATACTTAGTCTCCTCCACACCCTTGAGTCCCGTCTCGCTCTCCTTCAGCACCTCAGCGATTGTTGCCAGCTTCTGTTCGTTGCTACCCTCCAACATGATGATAGGCTGCAACTTCTGTATCTGTTCCTCGCTAAGGCCAACCTCGCGCAGCTCAGCATTCACATTGTCGATGCCAATCTTGTCGAGCTTGTCAATAGCCACAGTGATGTCGACAATCTTGTCGGCAGCGCCGATGACTTCGGCAATTCCTGTGAGAATCTTGCGGTTATTAATCTTTATCTGTACACGCACCCCAAAGCGGGTGAATACGGTGTCGACAATCTGCATCAGCTCTACCTCGTTGAGCAGAGAGTCAGAACCGACGACATCGCCGTCAAACTGATAGAACTCACGATAGCGGCCCTTCTGTGGACGGTCAGCACGCCATACGGGCTGCACCTGATAGCGTTTGAAGGGCAACTGCAGTTCCTCGCGGTGCATCACCACATAGCGGGCGAAGGGCACGGTGAGATCGTAGCGCAGACCTTTCTCACAAATCTTGGATGCCAGGCGCAGCGTGTTGCGCTCCGTGAGTTCACTGTCCTCAATCTTCGACAGATAGTCGCCCGAGTTCAGAATCTTGAAGAGCAGTTTGTCGCCCTCCTCGCCATACTTACCCATCAGTGTCTGAAGGGTTTCCTGGGCAGGAGTCTCAATTTGCTGGAATCCGTAGAGCTCATAGACGCTACGGATGGTGTTGAAGATATAGTTGCGCTTGGCCATCTCTACGGGGCCGAAGTCGCGTGTTCCTTTGGGAATAGAAGGTTTATTTGCCATTTATTTTCTTACGATTGTTTGTTCACGATCAGGACCGATGCTGATAATGGTGATGGGCGTTTCGAGTTCCTTCTCAAGGAAAGCGATATAGTCGCTGAACTGCTTGGGGAACTGACTCTCGCTGGTAAACTTGGTCATATCGGTCTTCCAGCCAGGCAGTTCTACATAAACAGGTTCGATGCCCTCTTCAATGTTATAGGGGAAGTCGCGTGTCTCTACACCATTGACCTTATAAGAGGTGCAGGCCTTGATGGTGTCAAAGCCATCGAGCACGTCGCTCTTCATCATAATCAGTTGGGTAACGCCGTTTACCATGATGCTGTAGCGCAGGGCTACGAGGTCTATCCAACCACAACGGCGCTCACGTCCAGTTACAGCACCATACTCATGACCAAGGTCACGAATCTTCTTGCCCGTCTCGTCAAAGAGTTCTGTGGGGAAAGGACCGGCACCAACACGGGTGCAGTAAGCCTTCATGATGCCAAACACCTCGCCAATCTTGTTGGGACCGATACCCAGTCCCGTACAAGCACCAGCGCAGATGGTATTGGAAGAGGTGACGAAAGGATAGCTGCCAAAGTCTACATCGAGCATAGTGCCCTGGGCACCTTCACACAGCACACTCTTGCCAGCGCGCAGTATCTGGTTAATCTCATGCTCAGAATCGACGATGGGGAACTGGCGCAGATACTCGATACCCTCCAGCCACTTCTTCTCGACCTCCGTGATGTCGTAGTCGAAGTTCAGCGACTTCAGAATAGCCTCATGGCGGGCCTTGGCAGCCGCATACTTCTCAGGGAAATTCTCGAGGATATCACCGACGCGCAGACCCGTACGGCTGACCTTGTCAGTATACGTCGGACCAATGCCTTTACCAGTGGTACCTACCTTGTTCTTACCCTTCTGAGCCTCATAGGCAGCATCGAGCACACGGTGGGTAGGCATTATCAGGTGAGCCTTCTTGGAGATGTGAAGACGCTCCTTCAGCGGGTGGCCAGAAGCCTCCAGCGCCTTTGCTTCCTCCATAAAGAGGTCAGGAGCCAGCACCACGCCATTACCGATAATGTTTACCTTTCCACCCTGGAAGATACCTGAAGGGATAGAACGGAGCACATACTTCTCGCCATTGAACTCCAGCGTATGACCTGCATTGGGGCCTCCCTGGAAACGAGCAACAACGTCGTAGTGCGGTGTTAGCACATCAACAACCTTTCCCTTACCTTCATCGCCCCACTGTAAGCCGAGCAGGACATCTACTTTACCTTGATTCATTGTATTTGTTATTTAGTTTTTTGAACTTTCTTCGTTTCATTGCCCTTATTCGTACTGCGTCGCATTTTCGTCTGACACGAACTGCAGATGCCGTAGACATAAAGGGTAAAGCCATCTTTATGGAAGCGCCGCGTGGGCATCTTGTTGATAGCGTCAATGACTTCCTGAGACTTCACCTCTGTCACCTTGCCGCACATGGTGCATATCTGGTGACAGTGGCTGTTATTGTCGAAACAAGCCTCATACTTGGTGGTCGACTGGAAGCGGTGACACACCACCAGGCGCAGCTTAATCAGCAGGCGCAGCGTGTTGTATAGTGTGGCCCGACTGACTGGGAAGTTGTACTCTGCCACCAGCTTGTCGCCCAGCTCTTCCAGCGAGAAATGCCCCTCCATGCTATACACCGCGTCAAGGATGGTAAAGCGCTCCGGGGTCTTCCTGTGCTTGTTCAGTTCCAGATAAGCGGTCAGGATATTCTTGACCGTTGCCTTGATATTCTCTCTCATTTTATGTGGTTACAGTGGTTAAAAACCGCACAAAATTACTACTTTTTTTGGAGAAACAGGCAACAATTATTTAAAAAATATCTAAATTGATACTTTTCACTGCACTTTTTACCAGTCGCTCATACACCAGGCCCAGTTCTGCAAAGCGATAAGCACTCTGCATAGCCGCTTTACGTACAGAGGGATAGGGTCCTTGGAGCGCTACCAGGAGTTGGTCCAGATACTCGTTAATGCCTCGCTCGTTGGGCTCTTGGTGGTTCATGAACAAGCGCGTCAGCACATGAAAGCCGCACAGTTGGTCGTATTCCTTGTCCGACGCCATCCACTGATACGCTTTCTCAGGGGCGAAGGGCAGATACTGCCACAGGTTAAAGGCCGCCTGTTCGGCAATCTCCTGCGAGGGAATCTGCTCCATCCAGATGTCCACCACCTCGGGGAGTATCTGGTCGGCAGGCATCAGCATGGTAGCCAGTATCTTACACTCGCGGACATTCTCCTTCCACAGGGCGATGGCAAGGTCGTACTGGCTATTAGCTATTGGCGTTTGGCTATTAGCTATTTCTTTGGCCATCTCCTGCAGACGGGGCAGCGTAGCCCCCCAGTTCAAGTGATAGTTCAACCCCTTGTCGCGCATGGATTGGGCTATAGAGCCATCCATCATCTGTCGGAACGACTGTTTTATTTCCTTGATTTTATCTCTTACATCATCCATCATACCTTTAACAGCTAACGGCCAACAGCTAACAGCTAACAGCCAACCACTCACATCGTCCCATACTCTTGTCCATAGCGCAACATCTGGTGAACATAGCTCTCAGCATAATCCAAGCGGATATCGCAGATGTTCCCCTCCTCGTCCTTGACGGGCACCATCACGGGGTTTATGAAACCCTTGTAGGGTGCCAGGTTCAGCTTCTTGTAACGCTCCAAAACCTCCTGATGCAGTTTGCCATCAACCTTCACGGCATAGCGCTCCACCAGTTGACGGGCAGCCTCATAGTCGCCCTCACTCTTGATGCGCTGAATCTCTGCCAACAGACGGGCAAAGAGGGTGCGCAGCGCCTCATAGTCGTTGATGCGCACAAAGGTCTTTCCTTCGTGTTGTTCCATCTGGATGGCGTCACCCTGTTCGTAGCACCAGTGGGCTATCAGCGAACGGTTGCGCATGTGTGCCTCCTCAATCTGGTGACCTGGTTCGATGCGTATCAGCTGTGTCATCAAACCATTCATGATATAGCTGTAATACTGCGACTTATAAGCCTCATCGTCAGGCAACAGTCCCAACTCCACCAACTTATGGTCAGCAATATAGTAGAGTCCGAAGAGGTCGGCACGCGCCTCCTCTATCGTGTTGCCATAAGCCTTCAGCGCATCAGGGTCGGTACCTGGCAACAGCTGTCCGCTACCGTGGCCTAAGCATTCGTGCAGGTCCGTGTGCAGGTCGTCACATTTGTCGCCATACTTCTCTATCAAAGCCATTGTCTCCTCATCAACGACAAACTCTTCCTTGAAGCCACTGCCGTGAGCCGCCTTGTTGTAGGCTTCCGTGATGTTCGAGATGGTAATGCTCTTCGAACCATGCTCAGCACGTATCCAGTCGGCATTGGGCAGATTGATGCCAATGGCTGTCGACGGATACTCGTCGCCACCCAGCATGGCGGCGCAGATGGCATTGGCTGTAACACCCTTCACATGGGGTTTGCGGAAGCGGGGGTCAACAGGCGAATGGTCCTCAAACCATTGGGCATTCTGACTGATAGCCTGTGTACGCTTCGTCGCTTCCTCGTCTTTATACTCCACGATACCTTCCCACGAGCCTTTCAGTCCTAAGGGGTCGCCATAGACCTCTATGAATCCGTTGACAAAGTCGATATGGCCCTCATGCTCAGAAACCCATTCTATGCAGTAGTCGTTAAAGCATGTCAGGTCGCCCGTCTCGTAGTAGCGTATCAGCAACTCCAGGACGCGCTGCTGGTGTGCGTTTTCAGCCACTCCCTGAGCCTTGCGCAACCAATAGACGATGTGGCGGATGGGGTTGGCATAGCGACCATTGGCACACCACACGTCTTCCTGCACGACACCCTCGCGCTTGACGAGTGTCGAGTTCAGACCATAGGACACTGGCGCAGGGTTATCGGCATCGTTGGCTTTCTTCTGTGCATAGTACTTCTCCGCTTCCTGTTGCGTCACTCCCTCATAGAAGTTGCATGCGGAGGTTTGGATGAGGTCTGCACCGTCGGCTTTGTTGACACGCTTGGGCAGCACCGTAGGGTCGAAGATAACAGGAAACAGTTCATCACACATCTGCCCTACCGTTTCTCCTGAGCGCAAAGGCAGTCTGGTGGGTTCCACTTGCTGTAAGACGCCACGCAGATAGTCTGCCGTGAAGCCTGGCTGAAACTTCTCCGAACCGTAATGGTGGTAGATGCCGTTAGAGAACCATACCCGTTTGAGATAGACCTCCAAGGCACGGAAGTCGTCAGTGCTGTGGTCTACGGTAAGGTCTGTATATACTGCCTCCAGCATTTTACGGATGCGGAGGTTATATTTTCCGAACTGGTCAAAAGTGATGTCGCGCCCATAGAGGGTGGCTTTCGACAGATAATAGATATACTTTTTCTGCAACAAAGACAATTGCTCAAATCCGTTTAACCGGTATCTGAGCAATTGAATGTCAGCGAAACGCTCTTTGGTCATATAACCAAAGTGTGGCGTGCATTCGTCCGAATAGTTCATCGTGTGTTCAATGCGTCTTTTTATCCTGTTTGACCTTCTCGGCAGGGTGTTGTGCCAGATGCTGCAGACGATATTCACGTGGCGTCATGTGCATCAGCTTATAAAAAGAAGCATAGAACGACTGACGATTGGCGAAACCGACCATGTCACTCACATCCTCCATGCGCAGGTCTTGATATCTGCGGTCTACGAGGATAGTCATGGCTTCTTCTATTCGGAACTTGTTGACGAAAGAAGTGTAGTTCATGTGGAAACGGACATTCACCACAGCAGAGATATATCGGGTATTGGTACCTAAATCCTCGGCTAGTTTCTTGGCAGAATAGTCCTTGTCCTTGTACTTCTTCTCCATCACGATGATGTTCAGGATTTTCTCCTTCATCTCATCCATCAACTTAGGGCTGACGAGACTACGATAGACAGCCTCTTTAGCTTTTTTTTCTGTTATATTATACTTTGCCATACCCTGTGAAGAATAATTTTAATATATTTCATTTGCAAATATACAAAAAAAATTGATACATGTGTTATTATTATCCAAAAAAATGATTAATTTTGTCGAAAATTTATGATTTAGAGCCAAATATGGCCATTTACAACGCTAATTTTCTTAACAAATGATTGTCTATTTTACTGGAACAGGCAACACGCGATGGGCTGCTCAGCAGTTGGCTGAAGCTACAGGAGACAAGCTCTGTTTCATCCCCGACGAGTTGCGCAAAGGTTCACTTCACTATATACTGAAAGACGACGAGCGACTGGGCATCTGCTTCCCCACCCACGGTTGGCAACCGCCCCGCATCGTTCGCGACTTTCTGCGCCGCGCCGTTTTCGAGAACGTACATTACACCTATGCACTGACTACTTGCGGCGACAACATGGGACATGCCATGCGCATCCTCCGCAAGGAACTCTACCGGCACGCTCTGCCGCTGGATGCTGCCTTTGCCGTTGTGATGCCTGAGTCGAACGTCTGTTTCTCCTTCCTGCATCTGGACAGCCAAGCGTCAGAAGAGCGCAAGATTGCTGCCGCACAGGAGCGCATGCCCCACATCTGCCAGTTGGTCGTCGACCGCACGCGTGGCGTGGAGGAACTGGTGAAAGGGGCCATTCCCTATACTTACACCTACGTCATTGGCGGCTACTATAACAAGCACCTCATCACCGACCGCCATTTCTGGGTCGACGAAGCAGCATGCATCCAATGTGGCAAATGCGCCAAGCTATGTCCTGTCGACGACATC
>OMQN01000022.1 GCA_900313235.1 uncultured Prevotellaceae bacterium
TAAGCTGAAGATTCTGCGTCCTACCACGGGCAAGAAGATGGATTTCAAGATTACGCGTCGTAGCATCAAGATGCCAGAGATTACCTATTACGGTATGCGCCCTAACAATATCGGCTACATCTGCCTGAGCACCTTCACCGGAGAACCTGCCAAGGCTATGCGCCGGGCCTTTGTTGACTTGAAGAAACAAGGCGCCCAGCAGTTGGTGCTCGACCTGCGCGGCAATGGTGGCGGTTCACTGGCCGAGTGTGTGGACATTCTGAATATGTGGATTCCTAAGGGAGTAAAAATTGTTGAGACCAAGGGTAAGCTGAAGCGTGCCGGTTCAGAGTATAAGACCCGCCTGGAACCCATCGACACAGTGATGCCACTGGTAGTGCTGGTCAATGGTGAGACAGCATCAGCCTCAGAGATTACCAGCGGCGCCCTGCAGGACTTGAAGCGTGGCGTAATCATCGGTACGAGAACCTACGGCAAGGGACTGGTACAGATACCGAATGTCGACCTACCCTACAATGCCAATCTGAAGTTGACAACCTCGCGCTACTATCTGCCCAGCGGTCGTGGCATCAAGATGAAGGAAGGCATCACCCCTGACGTGGTCGTAAAACCCGACACCATGGCGAACATCACCCTCTATCTGGACCGCTTAGACTCAACGGAAGTCATGTTTGACTACGTGGTAGACTACATCGCCAAGCACCCCACGATAGTTCCTGCCGCCAACTTCCACCTGACGGATGCCGACTATCAGGACTTCAAGCAGCGCGTTATCAAGGCAGGCTTCACCTACGACCAAGTCAGCAAGAAGCAGTTTGAGGAGCTGGTGAAAGCAGCGAAGTTTGAAGGCTATTACGACGATGCAAAGGAGGAGTTTGAGGCGCTGAAGCAGAAGATAGACCATCACGACCTGGGACGTGACTTGGATGCTCACCGCGATGAGATCCAACAGATGATAGAACAGGACATTGTATCTGCCTACTATTTCCAGGCCGGACAAATGCAAGTAGGTCTGCGCACGGACAAAACATTACGCGAAGCAGAGCGCATTCTGACCACTGAAGGAGCGTATAAAAAGCTCTTAGAAACTGCACAAAATGAGCCAAGTGAGTAATTTATCGGCAAAATCTGCCCAATTAGCGTTAAATAATTAAAAAAGCAAGAAATTTCCTAGTACAAACACTTGCATGTATCAGAATTATTCGTACCTTTGCAGTGCACACAACTAGTAATTTTAATCTATATTTATCATTTTCCTCGGAGGGAAGCTGTCTGTGAAGATTGCTTCCCTGTTTTTTTGCTATTTCATCAGCAGATTACTCAACTCGCGCATACCCTCTGAGGCACCCTTCTGAATCTGGGTGATGTTACGGCTACCTGCACTGATGGGATTGGGGTCAATGATGTAGACAGGAACACCCGGACGGACATAATGGATGAGACCTGCAGCAGGATAGACTGCCAGCGAGGTTCCTATGATGATGAAGATGTCGGCTGTCTGACACTCCTCAGCAGCAGCACTGATCATGGGTACTGCCTCCCCAAAAAAGACGATGAACGGGCGCAGCAGTGAGCCGTCGCCAGCCTTGGTACCTGGCGTCACCTCGCAGTTCTCTGGGGTCAGCAGTTGCTGATAGCGAGGATCGTCAGGGTCGTTACTTGAACAGACTTTCATCAGTTCACCATGCAGATGGATTACCTTTGACGAGCCTGCCTGTTCGTGCAGGTTGTCCACATTCTGCGTCACCACCGTCACGTCATACTGTTTCTCCAGCTCTGCTACCAGGCGATGTCCCTCGTTGGGTTTCACTCCCCAACACTTCTTGCGAAGCATGTTATAGAAGTTTGTTACCAAGGTAGGATCGTTGAGCCAACCCTCATGGGTAGCTACCTGCTGTACGGGATACTCTTCCCACAGTCCATCAGCATCGCGGAAAGTCTTCAGTCCACTCTCTACCGACATGCCAGCACCAGTCAATACTACAATCTTTTTCATAAGCCAAAAGGTTTTTGTTAATTTGATGCAAAGATACAAAAAATATAATGAATTATGTATGATGAATTATGATTTATTTGTACCTTTGCAGCCGATTTAATAATATATAAGGTATAAAACATGGATAAAGTTAGTTACGCATTAGGCATCGGTATTGGTCATCAGCTGGCCAATATGGGTGGTCAAGAATTGAATATCGACGATTTTGCTCAGGCTGTCAAGGACGTCTTGGCTGGCAATGAGTTGAAGATAAAGAGTGCTGAAGCTCAGCAGATTGTACAGGCATTCTTTGCCGAGCAGGAGCAGAAGATCAACAAACAGCGCCAGGAGGCTGGCAAGATGGCTAAGGAGGCTGGCGAGAAGTATCTGGCCGAGAACGCCAAGAAGGACAGCGTTATCACGCTGCCCAGCGGTCTGCAGTATCAGGTGCTGAAGGAGGGTAACGGTAAGAAGCCCAGCGCCAAGGACTCTGTGAAGTGCCACTACGAGGGCTTCCTCATCGACGGTACCGTTTTCGACAGTAGCGTAGAGCGCGGTGAGCCCGCAGTCTTCGGTCTGCAGCAGGTCATTGCCGGTTGGACTGAGGGTCTGCAGTTGATGCAGGAGGGCGCCAAGTACCGTTTCTTCATCCCCTATCGTCTAGCATACGGCGAGGGTGGTGCAGGTTCGTCAATTCCTCCCTATGCAGCACTCATCTTCGACGTAGAGCTGATACAGGTTATGTAAGCCGTCGAAGTAACGTAATAACGAAATAACGTAATAACAAAAAATAATAAACACAGAAATGAAGAAGTTTACTTTTGCTGCTCTAGCAGCAGTTGCAGCCGTCATGATGTACTCATGCGGCAACGGCACTCCCAAGGCAAACCTGAAGAGTGACATTGACACCGTCAGCTATGCTATCGGTATGGCTCAGACGCAGGGTTTGAAAGACTATCTCGTAGGTCGTCTGGGCGTAGACACCGCTTACATGGACGAATTCATCAAGGGTCTGAACGAAGGCGCCAATGCTGGCGACGACAAGAAGAAGGCCGCTTACTATGCTGGTATCCAGATTGGTCAGCAGATTTCCGGTCAGATGGTAAAGGGCATCAACCACGAGCTGTTTGGTGACGACTCTACAAAGACCATCTCACTGAAGAATTTCATGGCAGGCTTCGTTGCCGGTACTACTGGCAAGGACGCTCTCATGACTATCGACTCTGCTTCTATGACTGCCCAGAACATGATGCGCAGCATCAAGGCTAAGGTTCTGGAGAAGGAGTTCGGTGCCAACAAGAAGGCTGGTGAGGACTTCCTCGCCAAGAACGCTAAGGCTGAGGGCATTGTCACCCTGCCCAGCGGTGTACAGTACAAGGTGCTGAAGGAAGGTAAAGGTGCCATCCCCAGCGACACCTCACTCGTTAAGGTGAACTATGAAGGTAAGACCCTGGAGGGCAAGGTATTTGACTCAAGCTACAAGCGCAATGAGCCTGCTACCTTCCGTGCCAACCAGGTCATCACTGGTTGGAAGGACGCTCTGACTCACATGCCTGTTGGTTCTGTTTGGGAGGTTTACATTCCTCAGGATCTGGCTTATGGTGAGCGTCAGCAGGGTACGGACATCAAGCCCTTCTCTATGCTGATCTTTAAGATTGAATTGCTGGAAGTGAATCCTAAGAAGTAATGAAAAAACTGTTCATAGTGGCACTCGCTCTCGTGGCGGGTGCCTCTTTGTCTACCATCCAGGCAGGCAAAAAGAATAAAAAGGCTCCCAAGAGCACCCTTCAGCTGGTCAGCGGAAGCGACTCACTGAGCTATACCGCCGGTTATGTGCTGGCAGATATCGTCCGTGACCGTTTCTTGGCTGGTCTGGGCAAGGAGGTCAATGACTCTGAAGACTCTCTGCAGCTGTCGCTAGCCTATCAAGGTTTGTTCGATGCGCTGCGTGGCGACACCACACTCTTCAAGACTCCACAGGCTGAGAAATTCCTGAACAACCGCGTGTCGGACATCCGCAAGGCTAAGGAGGAGAAGTTGAAGAAGGTCGGCATAGACTTCCTGAAGGAAAATGCCCAGAAGGAGGGCATCGTCACGCTGCCCAGTGGTTTGCAGTATAAGGTGCTGAAGCAGGGCAATGGTGCCGTTGCCAAGGCTAACGACAAGGTAAAGGTGAAATATGAAGGACGTCTCATCGATGGTACCGTCTTCGACTCTACCGACAAGCACGGCGGTGATCCTGTCACCTTCTCTCCCAGCCAGGTCATCAAAGGTTGGACGGAAGCCCTGTGCCTGATGCCTGTAGGTTCTAAGTGGCAACTGTACATTCCTCAGGAACTGGCTTATGGCCCTCGTGGTGCCGGCAACGACATTCCTCCCTACAGCACGCTGATCTTCGATGTAGAGGTCATCGACATCGAGGCAGCCCAGGAGACAAAGGCTACTGAAGAGGTCAAGCCCGCCGAGGAGGTCAAGCAGGAGGTAAAGCCTGCGAAAGCCACCAAGAAAAAGAATACCAAAAAGTAATATATGCAAGAAACAAGACAAAACAAGATAGCCCGTCTGCTCCAGAAAGAACTCTCTATGATCTTTCAGGAGCAGACGCGTGCCATGCACGGTGTAATGGTCAGCGTGACACGTACAAAGATATCGCCCGACCTGAGCATCTGTACGGCCTATCTGAGCATCTTCCCCTCTGAACGTGGCGAAGAACTGCTGCAGAACATCACCCGTAACGAGAAGCAGATACGTTATGAGTTGGGTACGCGCATCCGTCATCAGATGCGTATTATCCCCGAGCTCCGTTTCTTCATCGATGACTCGCTGGACTATATCGAGCGCATTGACGAACTACTTAAGAAATAGACTTTTAGCTTTTGGCCTTTAGCTTTTAGCTAATAGCCATCTGCTAAATGCTAATAGCTATTATGAATTTCCCGTTTTACATCGCCAAGCGTTATCTCTTCTCCAAGAAGTCGACACACGCCATCAACATCATCAGCGGCATCTCTGTAATAGGTGTCGCTGTAGCGGCTATGGCGCTGGTTGTCACACTGTCGGTGTTTAACGGATTCCACGACCTGGTGGCTTCGTTCTTCACAAATATGGATCCGCAGCTGAAGGTAACGCCTGTTAAAGGAAAGACCGCCTCAGCAACAGACCCCATCTTAACTGAAATCCGCCAACTGCCTGAGGTGGAGGTAGCTACCGAGTGCCTGGAAGACCAGGCACTGGCCGTCTATGGCAATCGCCAGATGATGGTCAAGCTGAAAGGAGTACAAGACAATTTCGACTCGCTGACACATATCCGTGAGGTTTTGGAGGGCGATGGAGAGTTTGCGTTGCATGCTGCAGACATGCACTATGGCATCCCGGGACTGGGCATCGCCTACCAGCTGGCGCTGGGCTATACCTATCAAGAGCCGCTGAAAATCTATGCGCCGCGTCGCGAGGGACAACTCAACATGGCCAATCCCACCGATGGCTTTGTAGAAGATGCCCTCTACTCTCCCGGCGTCGTCTTCTGCATCAAACAGGCAAAATACGACAGACAGTATATCCTGACGTCATTAGCATTTGTCCGCAACTTGTTTGACCAGCCTAACAGGCTGTCATCGTTAGAGTTACGTCTTCGACCCGGTAGCGACTTTGAAGCCGTAAAGAAGAAGATGGTGCAGTTGGCTGATGGACGTTACGATGTCCAGGATCGCTACGAACAACAGGACGACACCTTCCGCATCATGAAGGTGGAGAAGCTGATGGCATACATCTTTCTGACATTCATCCTCGTCATTGCCTGTTTTAATATCATCGGTTCACTGTCGATGCTCATCATCGATAAGCGTAACGACGTTGTCACCCTGCGTAACCTGGGGGCCAGCGACCACCAGATTACACGCATCTTCCTCTTTGAGGGACGCATGATTTCCTTGATGGGTGCTGTCATTGGCATCCTGCTGGGACTGCTGCTCTGCTGGCTACAACAAGAATTCGGTATAGTACGGCTGGGCAGCAGCGAGGGTTCGTTCGTTATCGATGCCTACCCCGTGAGTGTACATCCATGGGATGTCGTCGTCATCTTCCTGACAGTCATTGCCGTAGGATTCCTCAGCGTATGGTATCCCGTACGCTATTTCTCCAAACGCTTATTACAATAAACAATAACCGTTAACCAAGTACCACATTCTCCACCTCAATGTCTTCGTGGAGGAATATCTGCGCCTGTTCTTTAAATCTTTCGGGATTCTCTGTTGTCAGATAACGTGTCTGACCGTTCTTCGTGCAGCGCTGTTCCATGTCTGGATGGCGCTGGAAATAGCTTTGTAGCGAACTCGCTACATATTCTCCCTGTGCAATGATACGAATGCCACGAGGCATGTATTTATGGATTTTGGGCAACAACAACGGATAGTGTGTGCAACCCAAGATGACGGTGTCTATCTGCGGGTCGAGACGCAACAGTTGGTCAATGCGCTTCTTGACGAAATAGTCGGCACCGGGAGAGTCTGCCTCGTTATACTCTACCAATGGTACCCAGAAAGGACAGGCTACGCCACTCACCTGGATGTCAGGATAGAGCTTCTGAATCTCCATATTATACGACTCACTCTTGATGGTACCCTCCGTGGCAAAGATGCCCACATGGCGGTTGTGCGTCAGCGAACCGATGACCTCGGCAGTAGGACGGATGACACCAAGAACTCTGCGGTCAGCATCCCACGAAGGAAGGTCGTTCTGCTGAATAGAGCGCAACGCCTTGGCTGATGCCGTGTTACAACCCAGGATAACCAGATGACAACCCATTTCGAAGAGCTTGATGACCGCCTGGCGCGTAAACTCATAGACCACCTCAAACGAACGAGTACCATAGGGAGCACGTGCATTGTCGCCCAAGTAGAGGTAGTCGTACTCAGGAAGCAGCTGACGGATGCCATGCAGGATGGTCAGTCCGCCATACCCGCTGTCAAAGATGCCGATAGGACCAGGAGTCTGCGGCAGAGGAGACTGGAGAATAGACAAGGCGAGATTACTTTAGCAGTTCTTCTTTGACAAATGCTGTAATGTCTTCGCCCATGGCAGGGTTCAGCCAGAGAGTTGCTTTCTCATCGGTATTGACGATGAAGGCATAGCCACGCTCACGGCCAATGGCACCGAGTACCTCTGCAAGGCGCATCTTGACAGGCACCATGGCGTCCTCTT
This sequence comes from uncultured Prevotellaceae bacterium, assembly GCA_900313235.1. Taxonomy (GTDB): domain Bacteria; phylum Bacteroidota; class Bacteroidia; order Bacteroidales; family Bacteroidaceae; genus Prevotella. The sequence goes on from OMQN01000022.1 coordinate 7,175, forward strand.
CAGCTCGGCTCAGCAAGCGCTGGCTCTCCTTCTTGAAGGCCACGTTCTTGTCGAGCATCTCTTGCAGCTCACTCTGACGCTTCTGCAGAATGGTCTTAGGGAAACTCTTCTGACCATCCAAGAACTCCTCGTACTTCTTGTTGAAGTCCTCTTCTACTCGTTTCTGCTCAGCTTCATACTTCTGGCGCAGCTCAGCCATGCCGTTCTGCATAGCAACATACTCAGGCATCACCTGCAGCACAGCCTCATAGCTAAGGAAGCCGAATTTCAACTCGCTCTGTGCCATCGTAGGCATAGCCATCACCAGAGCCAACAGTACGATAAACAATGTTTTTTTCATATCGATTGCTATATGGATTCTTTCCAATTAAGAATATCGCCTGCAAAAATACACAATATTTTCCAAACGACCAAATATTTCTATGAAGACAGCAGCATATTCGCTGCCATCTCCTTAGAAGTTACCGCCATAGAACAATCCATAGAACTTACTGCCACGCTCAAACTGGGCATTGATATTGGGGTCGCGTTCCGGCTGCCATGTACGCACCTTGATGATAGGCTGTTTGGCATCGTTCATGTCGACCATCAGGAATAGATAACCCGTATCACTATAAGTTGAGGAATAGTAGTCCTGATGAATCTGGATGCCAAAGAGGTCGCCACCGACACCCATTTTGCTGACCTCGTTGTCAGCAAAACGAACATTCACAAACTGGTTGCTCTTGAATGTCTTCTCCAGGTTCTTGAGGTAGGTCTGTTTGTCCTGCTTGTTATACTTGACATTCTTATTCTCCAGATACTTCGTATTCTCGGCTGTTCTTCTTGCCGCCTTGACATAGGAGCCTGTGATGATGACAGCATTATCATCAAAAATGCTCTCGATATAATCCAGACGCTTCAGGGCAAAAGCTGTCTTGTAGTTTTCCAGGAAGGTGGCTATTACCATGCGCACGTCATCGTTCCACTTACCAACAGCCTTATTGAAGATGTCGTTGCGTGCTGCCTGATCCAGCCCAAATGCCAGCGATTCAATCTTCTTATCGGTATCGAACGTCAGCGTCAGGTCCTCTACAAAGGTGCGATGATTGTTTTTGAAGGTAAACTTCATCGGAATGCTTCGACAGACGGTCTTGTCCATAAAGGTATAGAACGAAAGCGTAGGAGTACCGATGAGCGAACCATTACCGTAGTGCACCAGTTGGTCGAACATCTGGTAGCCTTCGGGAGTGAAAAGTTCACGAATAGAGGAATAGTCCTTCTTCTTGATAGCCTCAACGACCTTGTTGACCGCCTCCAAATATACGCTCTGGTCATTCTGTTCCGCTACCTTGGACGTATTCGTGACGGTAGCCTCCTCCTTGATGACCTCTGCCAGTTGCTTACCAGCCTTCTTGATGTCGCCCTTGCTACCCACCTTCAGGTTGCAGTTAGCCTGTGGCAACGGGAAACCGTTGAAGATGTTCATTACCATCTCCAATTCCGCATCCTGGCGGGCTTGCTTCTTATAGGCGTACTCATACTTCAGCTGAATGTTCGAGACACGCGAGTTGGGACGTAACTCTATCTGAGCCATACCATCTTTGGCAGCAGTGGGATTGCTCCACTGAGCACCGTCAAAATAGGTAAAATCCAGACTGGTGATGGGTTTGCCGTTATAGTTTACGAGCAGTTCCACCTCGCCACTCTCGTCATCGTAAGAGGCCACATTCATTGTAATCCTACTCATGATTTCACGCATCTGCTCAGGAATCCAGTTCAGCAGGAAATGCTGTTCACCGTCGTTATTAAACTTCACTGTAGCAGGTGACTGAATACTCTTCAGCAAGTTATAGCCCCAATAGTAGTAGCGTAAAGCATTGTCTATCCTACCCCTCTTCTCGGCAGAGACGGCAGCACGCACATAGTCCTTCACACGTTCTTCACGCTCGGAGAAAATCTGCTGCACCTCGGTCTTTTTGATATAACGCATGACGTGGAACTCCGGTTCTGTCGCAATACAAATCTCGTCAGTATTACGCAGCGTACCTTGAGTATATGTGCTCACCACATCATTGACAACGCTCTCCATGTCGACACTGCCATTACTGTTCACCTCTGTGGTCTTCACGTCCAGCGAAGAGCGCAAACTGGTAGTAATCTTACTCAACAAGTTTCGTGTGGCGTTGCCACTGGCTTCTTCCATGGTAGCACCGAAGCCATCGCCTGTGACATAAGCGTCGTCGGCCTTGATCTTTTCTGCTCGAGAAGCGTCCTGCTCCTGAGCACTCACCAGAATGCTCAGGAGTAAGAACGGAATAATCAATAGTCTTTTCATATCGTACTTTAATTGTTTCCCACAATAGTTACTTCACCACCGTCTTCTTACCATTGATGATATAGATGCGCTGATGAGACTGCTTAGCTCTGTTCAGCAGCGAGCTGTCGCTGACACGACGACCGGACAGGTCGTAAATGTGACGGTTCTTGCTGATATCCAGCAGCTGATCCATCTCAATGCGAACCATATCGGTCACCTCACCCCACAGGTAATCATCTAACTTGAGCAAATTAGCGCCTGCACCACCCGTCAAGGCAAAGGCCTCAAACGGACGTACCATACGCATATTGGGAAGGAAGGCACTGCCACTCTCGTAGAAGATGCCGTCACCATCCGTATAGTCCGTCAGGTTGATGGCGAGGATGTTCTCACTCTGCGGCTGACGCTGCATGGCGGGAGCAAAACTCAGGCTACCCTTCATGGCAGCACGGGACATATCGGCCTCCACATACGTTTCCGTAGCCGTAAACGTCACGTTTCCTGACAGGATGTAGTCGTCAGCATAGTTTGGATTGTTCGGCATGGAGATGATGTACGGCGTGTAAGCCTTGATGTCGGCAGCTCGACTGAAGCCTGTTTCCTTCAGCTCATACAGCCAGAAGGGCTTGTACTGCATCATGTCGGCCTCCTTGGCAAACGGAGCCAGAGCACCGCAGCGCTCATGAGTTATCGTCTTCACATCGAACGGCAGAGAGATGGTTTCCCAACCGCAGGTCTCACCCTCACGAGTTTCCTGATTGTAGCTGTGCGTGTAGCTAATCTGTTGTGTGTAGAAGCGTACCGGACAGCAGAAGTTCTCGCCGTTCTCAGTATCCTGGAGTGTGATGCTGTTGGCCTGGCCACCAGATATCAGGTTACCCTTATAGGAACTGGGAGCATAGATACGTGAGTTCACGTAGAGCAAGAAGTTTGGATTGTGCTTGATATCCTCTATCACCGTTTCAGGAATCGTCAAATTGGCATTCCAAACCACGGCAGCCAGCTGGTCGCAGTCCTTGAAGAGGTGGTCACCAGCACTGCTCAGCTGCTGAGGAGACTGGAATGATATGAGCGGCATACCTGCAAATGCCTCGTCAGGCAGTGAGTTACCCTCATACACCGCATTCGTCATATCAAGATGACGCAGTGACTTCAGACTACGGATGAATGCCAGGTCGTCAGCATTGACCTTACCGCTGACGGGCAGTTTCACCACATTGTCGGCACCGCCTATCCATTGGAACATGTCTGCCAAGTGACCGGCTTCGCTCTGTGAGGCATCCTCGCCAGTGTAGACATACGTCACAGCGTAAGACTTCTCAGGAGAGTCGCGGAAGTCCTTACGTGTAGCAATGGCACGGACTGTGCACAGCTCAGTAACCTCAATCTGGCCATTGCATACATCGGAAGATGCTGTCGGTTTCGTACCGTCCACAGTGTAGTGGATAGTCATACCCTCACCTGTCTCTACCTGCAGATAACGGCCGTTGTAGCTGAACGTAGGCTGTGTGCAGACAAATACATCGGGAGACAACGTAGCGACTTCAGAGTCGTTCCAGTTATTCTTCACAGCAACTGCGAAGACTGTGCGGTTGTCGACGATGGTTATCGGACTGCTATAGACAGGCGAGTTCGCTGTCGGTTGCTCGTCGAAGTCATAGTAGATGACAGCGCCATCTGTTGCGGTACTTATCGTCAGCGTGCTGCCGTTGAGCGACAGTACCGGGGTCTCCACCTTAAACCAGTTAACCTGATACTCATCGGTTGACGAGAACAGTTTCGGATTCACTGCCATAGCCTTGATGGTGACATTATAATTCACAGCAATAGGCTCTGTATAGATATTACTTGCCGTAGTAGGTTCTGTTCCGTCCAAAGTATAATAGATAGTGGTTCCTTCGGCAGGAGCAGAAGCAATACTTACTGCGTTACCCTCACGCGAGAAGGTCGGTTTGCCGCAAGTGTAATTACTGCTGTAGTAGTTGAACACAGCCATAGAAGACGGATTGAAGTCGCCAGCAGCAGAAGTTGCTATAGCCTTGATAGTACAAGTCTCATGCATCGTCAAAGGTCCTGTATAAAGCGTACTTGCAGTGGTCGGCTCTGAGTCATCCAATGTGTAATAGATACGAGCATTCTCCATAGATGACGTTATCGACACATAGATACCATCGGCAGCAATCACGGGCTGATCCATCTTAAACCAGTCAACCTTGAAGGTAGAGGTCTCTGAATCGTATAGCTTCTCTTGCGTCGTCATTGCTATCAGTGTCGTATTATGAGTCATGGTAATCGGTTCACCCGGATATACCTGTGACGACGTCGTAGGCATACTGCCATCCGTAGTATAGTAGATGACAGCATCCTGTGTTCGGGTAGTCATCTGCACCTTGTCTGTACCACTGATGCGAGCAATGGCAGGCATCTCGCAATAGTTCAAGCCAGGATTATACGTGCGCTCCATCACAGAACTATTGTTCCAGTTCTCACGCATAGCGACAGCCTTGACAACAGTCTGTTCAGCAGGCAGAGCAAACGGTTCTACATAGACCTTGCTCTTCGAGTCTGGAGTACTATTATCTAACGTATAGTAAACAGCCGTTTTTGATGTCTCTGTTTCTATGCTAACGTACTTACCATCGAAGGTGATGCGTGGCTGCTTGACCTGGAACCAGTTGACAGTAGCCTCAGCCAATTCAGAACTGTACATATCTTCCTTAACAGCGATGGCACGTACCTTGCAATTCTTATCCAATTTGATAGCACCCTCATACTTCAAGCTCTTATCAGTTGGATCACTGCCATCAAGTGTGTAATAGATAGTAGCATCCGCGGTAGTCGAAGTTATAAGTATCGTAGAGTCTGCGTTCTCTGTCACTGTGCCTCCGCTGACAGGCGAGAATCGAGGAGTTGCCACGGTGTACGATGACTTGTTGAACGAGTAGCGTGCAGTACTTGAATTATTCCAGTTTTCAGCTACAGCCATAGCACGTATCACGCAATCTTTCTCAAGAGCAATAGGTTCAGTATATACTGGACTCTCCTCAGTGGGCTCTGTATTGTCGAGCGTATAATAGATAGTAGTCTTTGCAGGACGCTCGGTGGTGATGACTGCTGCCAGATGCTCAATAGAAACCTTAGGTGTGGCTATCGTAAACCACTTATACTCACGCGATTCAGAATCACTATTGATATGACCAGCACGTTTGGCAATAGCTGTCACCTTAACGTTATGTCCAGGATTGAACGGAGCAGTGTAAAGCACACCATTCTCGTTCGGATCACTACCATCCAGTGTGTAGTAGAGTTCTGCCTCAGCATCGCTATGACTGATGGTGATAGTAGAATCCTTAGGCATGTAGTAGACGTCTGTATTATAAGGATCAATAGACGGTTTCTCCAAATAGTAGTCTGAATAGTAATCAAAGTCAGACTGACCGGATTTTATCCATCCTTCACGCTCAGCACGTACATGCAGATAATTGGCGACGGTGAGCTTTAACGGTTCGGTGTAAAGTTTCCAGTCTTCATCAGCACCGCCAGACCAGCTGCTGCGGTTCAGTGAGTAATAGATGAGCGTCTGGGGCAATCCCTCTACGTCAGGTTCCTCACAAGTCACGGTCACCGTGAAGTCGTCGCTAATGGTAGCCACAGGATTGGCAACCTGCAGGTCGTTCTTCTTCCACTCAGAAGTCAGCGAACGTCCCCACTCGTCACTGATGGCCATCGCCTTGATAGTACCATTCTTGGCTATAGCAACCGGCTCTTTGTAGAGCAGGCTACTTGTGGTGGGTTCCGTACCGTCTGTGGTGTAATAGATATTAACACCCTCCGTCTCAGAACTCATGGTCAGATGGTGGTCTTCATAGACAAATACAGGTTTCTCTGATGGCAGATTCTCAAAGGTTTCTATCTTTGAGAAAGCACCCCAGTTAGGAGTCTGACTATAGATATTCTCTGACTGTGGCTTTACATACAAGGTTGCATGCTCAACGACATCAGTGAATGGAGAAGAACCTTCCTCAATCGTTGGAGGATTAGCCGCCAATGAATAAACGTGATTCAGACTGACACAGTTTGCAAAGGCATTATCCTCAATCTTCTTCAGCGTCTCGGGGAAGATAATCATAGCCAAACTGCTACAGCCACTGAAAGCACTATAGCCAATTCGAGTCAATGAAGAAGATAAAGAGACTGCTTCCAGAAGATTAGAACCTTGGAATGCATATGCATCGATATCTGTTACACCATCTGGAATACTTACAGAATTCAGTTTGGTGCTCTGGAAAGCCGCAGAACCTATCTTCTTCAGCGTCGATGGTAGCTCTAAGTTCTGCATACCTACATAAGCGAAAGCAGCTTCACCAACTTCTTCCACACCTTCCTTAATAACAACTGATTTCGCATTATGATTATCCATGAAGGCACGGAAACTTAGTTTCTTAACACCACCAGGAACTACGATAGAAGAAAGGTTCGCACCATAGAAAGCTTCAGAGCCGATCTCTGTCAATGCCTCTGGAAGATTAATATCTGTCAACTTTGAACAGCTACTAAATGCATTGTCACCAATACTTCTGATTGTTTCAGGTAATACTACTTCTGTGATATCATTTTCACCACTGAATGATCCATTTCCAATACCAACTACAGTGTATGGTTTACCAGCAGTATCATTCACCTTTTCGGGAATAGTGACTTTACCACTAACATTACCGCCACTGGTCACCTCCACTACGTCCTCGATAGTATTATCAACCAATCGATAAGCCAGGCCATCATACATGAAACGACTGTCAACATCAGTTACGGTGTATTCTCTTACCTTAGAGTTGAAGTGAGCATCCTTAGTAGCAATAGCTTTGATAACAAGGTTACGAACGAGCGAAACAGGCTCTGTATACAAGATTCCGTTTTCCTTCGTAGGCTCACTACCATCTAATGTATAGTAGAAGGTTACCTCATTGTCATCGTGAGTAAGAGTGAACTTCTTCGTCTCAGAATCCCAGCTGATTGACGGAGCCGCCAGACTGTAGTTACTATAGAAGTCGTCATAGCGTTGGTCAGACATTATCCAACCATCACGCTCAGCATACATGTGGATATATCCTGGCTCTGTCATCTGAATAGGTTCGCCATCATAGAGCGTAAAGCCCTCACTACGATTGTAGTAACTCTGGTCAATGACATACCATATACGGGTCTCAGGCATACCCTCTACGTCAGGAGTCTCGCAACTCAGCGTGACTTGCAGCGTATTATTGTCGATTGTTGCAACAGGTGCAGCCACCTTATAATCATTCTTCACGAATTCAGTGATGATTGAATTGCTCATACCATCCTTGGTTGCTATCGCGCGTATTGTATCATTCTGAGCAAAGACAAGCGAATCAGTATAAATCAGAGAGTTAGTCGTCGGATCCGTGTTGTCACGAGTGTAATATATAGTAGTGCCTTCGGTATTCGACGTAATCGCTAACTTATAGTTGGCCAAACGGAATTTAGGCTTTGCCACGATGGGCTGTTCAAATGTCTTTATATCAGTGAAGTCCTTCCAATAATTAGCAGTTTGGAAGTCACTCAACTGTGACGAGTACACATTAAGTGTTGCGACCTTAGTACGACCACTAAAAGTAGATTCATCTATTTCAGGAGTCTTCGCATAACAGAATATATTGATAGCCTTATCACGGTTGGAAACGAATGCTGAATTACCGATATAGGTAACCGTGCTAGGGATAGAGATTTCCTCTAACTCGTAGGCATAGCCAAAAGCACTATTTCCAATAGTTTCCAATCCTTCATTGAGCACAATCTCCTGCATGTAATAGTTGTCATAAAAAGCATCATTACCTATAGACTTTATCGTCTTGGGAAGAACATATTTCTTGATACAGTTACTGCTATTCAGGAATCCAGAGAAGGCATTGTTACCAATGCGAACGACAGAATAAGTTACGCCATTAGCTGTAATACTTTCTGGTATCTTTATTTCGTCTCGTATCTCAGAACCCGAAGTAACCTCTACTACGTCTTCAAGCGTATTATCTATAAGCTTATAAGCAATTCCATCCACCATGAAGACTGCATTCAAACCTGTAACGTTATATTCCCTGATATCAGAATTGAAATGCTTAGCCTTCATCGCTACAGCCTTAACTTTCAAGTTTCGCGTGAGAGTAAACGGCTCGGTGTAGAGCGTACCGTTATCCTTCGAGGGCTCACTACCGTCAATGGTATAGTAGATAGCATCAGCATCATTCTGCGTGATTGTCATCTTCTTCTCTTCCGAATTCCAACTCATGTCAGGTAGATCGAGACGATAGTTATCGTAGAAGTTATCATAACGCCTATCGGAAGTAATCCAACCATCACGTTCAGCATACATGTGGACGTAAGTAGGCTTGGTTAACTGAATAGGCTCTCCATCATACAACACGTACTTGTCTGATTCCGGCGTAGAGTAACTCTGACTGAGTGCATACCATATACGCGTTTCAGGCATACCTTCAGCTTCTGGAGTCTCACAGGAGATTGTTACCTGTAAAGTTTCCTCATCAAGATTTGCCTGAGGCTGAGCTACCTTAAAATCGTTTTTCTTATACTCAGCAATCAGTGAATTTGCCATATCTTCCGCTACTGTAATAGCACGTACAGTATCATTCTGTGTGAAGATAAGCGGTTCTGTGTAACGGAGTGACTGCGTAGTAGGATCACTACCATCACGAGTATAGTAGATAACACCTCCCGCAGTGATAGTAGACAGCGATAACTTATAGTTCTGATATACGAAAGCAGGCTGTTCTGCAGCAATCTGAGTGAAGTCACTAATATTCTTGAACTGTGACCAGTATGGAGCTGTCTTATATCCATCTTTAGATGCAGGTTGCACATAAAGCGTCGTCTGATTGTAGAGAGGCTCAAAGCCACTACCACTTTCGGCTGTCGGTGGTGTCGCGGGCTGTGCATAGATACTGCTCAATGAAGTACAAGAACCAAATGCCGACGAGCCAATTGTTGTCAATTTTGCAGGCAGTGTAATACTTGCCAAGTTCGGACAGTTATAGAATGCAGAATTTCCTATTGTTTCCAACTGTGTTGGCATCAAAATAGAGACAAGCGAAGTACAATAGGCGAACGTGCTGCTTTCAATCCTTTTAACACCATTTGGAATAACAATTGATGTCAAAGCGCTACATCCTCTGAAAGCTTCATAACCAAGAGAGGTAAGACTCTCAGGAAGTGTTATCTGCAAGAGTGAGCGGCAATTATAGAATGCAGATCGATTGACGGCTGTTATTGTGGTTGGCAGCGTAACATTGGTCAGTTTTTCGCAATCATAGAACATCGATTCTTCTATGGTATTCACCGATGCAGGCCATACGATAGTAATAAGACCAGAACAAGCATAGAATGTAGCACTTCCTATAGTGGTAAGTGTATTCGGTAGCGTGACATTGGTCAACTGAGTACAGTATGCGAAAGCCATTCCACGAATAGTCTTCAGTCCATCGTGAAGCGTCAATTTGTTCAACTTATAACAATTATAGAAAGCACGCTCACCAATTTCCTCAACAGTAGAAGGTATCTCAATTTCTGTCAGCAACTGACAACCATCAAATGCGCTATTGCCAATAGTCAGCAGTCCATCAGGTAGCGAGATACTCTTAATACTACTGCCACTAAATGCCGAATTATAGATACCAGTTACAGTATATACCTTATTATTACGGGTTACTGTTGGCTCGATGATGATATCGCCACTATAGTTGGCAATTCCTTCCGGCACACCAGTCACCTCTACCTCGTCATTGGTGGTCATATCCCTCAGTCGGTAATAAATTCCATTTGCGAGGAATACAGTAGAGACACCACTGATTACATACTCGGCAACCTCAGAATTGAAATGCTTGTCAGCTACCGCAACAGCTCTTACCTTATAGTTACGATCTACAACAAATGGTTCAGTATAAAGCGTTCCATTCTCCTTAAAAGGCTCAGAGCCATCGAGCGTATAATAGAAGTCACTAGGTTGCTCATTATAGTGCGTCAACGTTACAGTATTTGAACTACTATCGAAATATATCTGCGGCTGATAGAGTCGATAGTTGTCATAGTAGTTATAATACGTCTGCTCTGACATTGCCCAACCATCTCGTGAAGCATAGAGGTGCAGGTATTGTGGTCTATTCATTTCAATAGTGTTACCTTCCAATAATTGCCATGCTTCGCTGTTATAGTCAATATTATAATAATTATCATTCAGATAATAGTATATCTTAGTCTCTGGGAATCCTTCAATATCAGGAGTCTCACAACTTACTGTAACAACAAATGTTTCGTCATTGATTTCTGCTGTAGGAGTGGGCACCTTGAAGTCATTCTTACGGAACTCAGAAACGAGAGAAGGTGCAAGGCCTTCACTGATAGCAATAGCCTTCACTGTGTCATTCTGCATAAAGGCAATAGGCTCAGTGTAACGAGTACTCTGCTCCGTTGGCTCACTATTGTCTCGTGTATAATAGATAGCAGCATTAGCATCCTGAGATACGATAGAAAGCTTGTAGTTCGCACCATCGAATACGAAGGTAGGCTGTCCTGTAGGAATCTGAGTAATACCCTCGATAGTACTAAACTGTGCCCATACAGTATGGTTGTTATAAGCATCCTTTGCCTCAGGCTTTACATAGAGTGGTGCTGATGAGATTTGCTGGGCGAAAGCAAAAGCAGCTCCAGAAGACACTGTCGGAGGTGTAGTAGGAAGTGCATAGATGCTCTCTAAAGCCGAGCATCCTGAGAATGCATCTTCATCAATCTTCTTAACAGATTCTGGCAATGTAATGGTACGTAGAGCCGAGCAGTCCTTAAAGGCACTATTACCAATGGTGGTCAGCGTAGAAGGAAGCTGAACAGTGGTAAGACCAGTACATTCATAGAAGGTATGATTGTTAATGGTGGTGAATCCTTCTGGAAGACTAATAGAGCGGAGATTATTACACCTGTAGAATGCATAATCACCAAGAGTTTCCAGACTTGCAGGCAGCGTGACAGAATTCAACGAATAACAATCACGGAACACCTCATTTCCCATAAACGTTACATTGTCAGGAATGACAATACTCTGTATAGCGCTATTCATGAATGCCCAGTGGTCTACCTTCTGCAAAGTAGATGGCAGTTGAATAGTGGTCAATGAGCTACAACCATCAAAAGTATGCTCACCAATATATACTACACCCTCAGGAATACTTATACTCTTCAAGCTCGTATTGGAATAGAACGAGCTACCCTCTATGCGGGTAAATCCATCAGGAATGGTAATACTCTCTAAGGCACGGCAATAAGCAAAAGCACGTGGATCCATCTTGGTCAGCTGACCATGGAAGATAACCTTCTTCAGCTGATAACACTCCTCAAATGCTCCATAATCCAAAGAAATCTTGGAACCCTTGAATTCTATTTCCTTCAACTTAGAAGCACCATAGAACGCATTTCTACCAATACTATTAATCGTTGTCGGAAGGTCAATACTTGTCAGTTCAGAACAATTGTAGAATGCTCCTTCACCAATTCGTGTTACCTGATAGGTGGTACCTGCAAGTTTTATCTCAGATAGAACCGTTACATCACCTGAATATACTTTACCAACAGGATTAGCGGTAACCTCCACCTCAAGAGCAGGGTTGTTGTCGATTCGACGATATGACAAATCACCAACAACAAAGGTGCTGGTCGCATCAGTGATAGTATAAGAACCTATCTCCGAGTTGAAGTGATTGGCACGCATAGCTACCCACTTCACCGTCAGGTTGTGATCAATGAAAATAGAGTCCTTGGGATTGTATACATAACTATTTTCTGTAGGATCACTACCATCAAGTGTATAATAAACAGTGGCATCTTCGTCGTAATTATACAAGCGCAACTTACTCTTTTCTGAAACCCACTCACACCAAGGTCGATAAGTTGAATAATTGCTGGAATAGTCAGCAACAGTACGTTCAGAATCTATCCACCCATCGCGCACAGCATAGGCATGTACGTAGCGAGGTTGAGAGAGTTGGATGGGACCTTCATACAACTGCCAATCATTTCTTCCCTGTGCTATGGTCTCATACCATGGATAGCTATCTGTATTGATGATATAATATATCTTGGTCTCAGGGAATCCTGCAAGCTGTGGAGTCTCACAGTCAATGGTCACCACATAATTCTCATCCATTGTAGGCACAGGTACTGGAACCATGAAGTCATTCTTCTTAAACTCAGAAACGAGAGAAGGTGCCAAACCATCGCTAACAGCAATGGCCTTCACAGTGTCATTTTTCATAAAGGCAATAGGTGCCGTATAGCGGGTGCTCTGTTCAGTGGGCTCACTATTGTCACGAGTATAGTAAATGGCAGCATTAGCATCACGTGACGAAATAGTAAGCTCATAGGAATTGCGATCGAGAGTAAATGTGGGCTGAACACTTGGTGTACTTCCTAAAGCCTGGATGTTTTCTATCTGACACCACATTACATTACCCTCGTAAGCATCCTTATCTGCTGACTTAACATACAGTACCATTGAAATGAGTTGGTCATAGAATGCATGTCCGCTATCATCACTAACCAAAGAAGGAGGTGTAGCTGGCATAAGGTAAGCACTTTTCAAAGAGGAACAGCCTTGGAAAGCTCGACGACCAATACTCTTAACTCCTTCTGGGATTTGAATAGTAGGAAGACTTGAGCAACGTTCAAAGGCATAGTCACCTATGGTTGTCAACGTTTTGGGGAGAGAGACGGTTGACAATTTTCCACACTCATAAAATGCTCTCGTATCTATGCTCTTCACACCCTCTTTCAATTCTATAGACAGCAATGATGAACACTGATAGAATGCCTCGTATCCCACAGTTGTCAAGGCACTATTAAAGGTTACTGACTCCAGAGAATAGCAATATCTGAAAGCCCCCTCACCTATTGAGGTAATGCCATCACCCATAACGACTGCCTTCAAAGACTGGCAACTATTAAACATATTGTTGCTAATTCTGGTCACTGCGTCTGGTATGACAATGGTACCATTCAGTCCAGAAGACGAGAATGCCTCATCACCAATACTTTCAACTGTTTCTGGTAAGGTAATTTGCTTCAGAGCGCCATCATTCGCGAATGCCCGGTAACCAATCTCGCGTAAACCATCATGTAGGACAACATCCTTTAGAATATCACAATCAGAGAAAGCATAATTATCAATTATCTCTACATTTGATGGAATATCTATCTGCGTCATGGCATCACAATTATAGAAAGCGCCACCACCGATATTGGTAACTGTTGGCGGGATAGTCACACCTGTGAGCTTGGGACAACCGTTAAAAGCATTATCTCCAATTCGTGTAACAGTATATGTTGTTGTACCAAACTGAATCTCTTCAGGAATTACTATATGACCCTCATACTTACTGCTCTCATTCAGTTTACTGGTCACCTCTACCTCGTTGGCAACATTGTTATCGATGCGACGATAAGCGATACCATTCTTCACAAACTTGCTGGTAGCATCGGTTATTACGATAGAACCTATCTCCGAATTAAAATGTCCTGGGCGCATCGCTACCCATTTTACCGTCAGATTGTGATCTATGAAGATAGAGTCTTCAGGGTTATAGACCGCACTTTCAGCCGTAGGATCTGTACCGTCAAGGGTATAATAAACAGTAGCATCGTCATCGTAATTATACAAACGCAACTTACTCCTATCTTTAACCCAGTCATACCATGGGGTATTAGTAGAATAGCCATTTACATAATCATAGCGATTATGATTATATGAGTCATACCAGCCCTCACGAACGGCGTATGTATGAACCCATTGGGGCGTAGTAAGTTGAATAGGATTACCATCCCATAAAACCCAATCCGTTCTTCCCTCAGCAATTGTTTGATAATTCCAATCACCACTACCATCAATGATGTAATAAATCTTTGTCTCAGGGAACCCTTCAATATCTTTTATGTCGCTAATACTAAACGTAATCTGTAACGTTTCGTTGTCTATAGCACATGTTGGTTCTGCAACTCGCAAATCATCTTTTTTAAATACTGCGACATGCGAATCAGCCATTCCTGCACGTTTTGCAATTGCCTTAATGGTAGCGTTTTTAGCAAACACGAAGGGCGCTGAATATAAGGTTGATGAAGTTGTCGGCTCTGAGTTGTCATCAGTATAATAGATTGAAGTGCCCTCTGCAGCATACATTGTCATCAGATAATTATCTTGGTCATATGACAGCTGCGGTGTACGAAGATAAGCCGGTTCAAAAGTCTGAATCGTTTTAAACTGACTCCAATAATCAGATGCTTGGAACGATGCCAAGTCTTCAGCAAGGACATGCAGAGTAGAAAATGATCTGCACCCATAGAAAGGGTCCTCATAAACTCTTGGCAAACGAGCATAACAATATATGTCATAAGCTGTCCCTGAATTATGAAAAGCATAATTATCAATATAGGTTACTGTACTTGGAATATGTATTTCCTTAATACTTGTATACTGGAAAGCAGAATATCCGATGGTTTCAAGTCCTTCGTTAAATACAACCTCTTCAAGGTAGTGATTGTCATAGAATGCATACTGCCCAATAGACTTCACACTGCCCGGTATAACATATCGTCTTGTGAAGTTTGATTGATCTCTCCTATCACTGAATGCATAGTCTGCAATCCTGGTTACGGTGTATTTCACATTGTCATATGTAACAGTTTCTGGGATGATTATTTCTTCCCTAATTTCACCACCAGTTACCTTTACTTCTCTATTTTCTGTTGAGGTAACCTCATAGTTCAACCCATTGACAGTAAAACTCTGGGACCACGCCATTGCTGTACTCACAACCATCAGCACTACAGTGGCAATAATTCTATGTAGGTTAGTATTCGTCTTCATATGCTATATATAATAAGGTGTACGTACTAATTAATGAATGCTATTATAAGTCAGGGGTTGGGTTATCATTTTCGCCAGGCGCCTTACCTTCTGTAGTAAACGTGGCGTCAGCACTGTAACCGATTCCATTGGCATTGCGTACCCACGCACGGACGTGGTAGGTCTTGCCGCTGGACAGGTCATCCAGATCAGCCCTGAGTTCACCACTCTGACCCGATACACCTGAAACACTTACGGTCTTGTCGTTAACCGTAGGATTAGCACTCAGAGAATAGCAGAAGCCGCCCTCGGTGACGTCCAGCGAACTGGTGAACGTACTCTGCAAGTCTGCAGCATAGCGCGTAACTCCGGATATGACGGGCTGCGTAATCGATGGCACGGTGGCACCAGCCTGTGTGATGACACACGTACGCTCCAAACGACCTGAAGAGGAAGTCACGTGGATGTTGGCTACACGGGCCTCGCTCGTAACATTGTCGCTCAGCGTAATACGTACTGGACCCTCGTTGCTGCCGCTGCGTGTGTCCAAAGTCAGCCAGGTCGTCACGTCGGCGGTCACCGTCCAGTCGGCATTGCCCAGAACCTGGAACGAGTACTCGCGCCCTTTGGCTACAGCCTCAATGCGCTCTGGCTCGATGGTCATGGTGACGTTCTTACCCACTTGGGTGACGGTCAGCTGGACGGCTGTTCCGCTGTTACCTGTTACGGTGAACACGGCTGTACGCTCGTACTCTGTCGTGTTGCGCTGTGATATCACCGTCACACTACCATTGTCTGTACCTTCTGTTGTGCTCAGATTCAGCCAGTCGGCACCACCGGTGATGTTCCATTGGGTATTGCTCGTCACAGTGAATATCAACTCACCGCCATCCTCACCGAAAGACATCGTGTGCGTACTGACTTCCAGACTCTCGTTGTTGCGACCCTGAGTCAGTGTGATGATACGCTCAAGACCACCATCGGTCGTGACACGAATCTCACAGCTGCGCTCACTTAAAGAGGATGGATTTGCTCCAGTCGTCACCTCGACATCGGCACTGCCCGTGCCCTGCATGGGACTCACCTGGACCCAGTCGACACCCTCACTGATACGCCACGGACAGTCGGCCTCGATATGGAGCGTTGTCGTAGCGTGGTTGCCGTTCATCACAATGTCAGCGACTTTGATATAGTCGGTACTGACGCTGCCTTCGTCGCTGTTGCTGGTACATGCAGCAATAAACAGCAGGAATGTTCCCACTAAGAATAATGGAAAACCTTGGCGGAATGTATTCTGTATCATAGTTCTCATGATTTGCTTTCTATTTTTGTATGTCGCTCTTGATTAGAAATTATCGCTGTATGGTCTTTAGAACGTTGCCAGAATGCCCAAAGTTGCAGCGAAACCGCCCTGACTGAAATCAGCCTGCTTAGAAACCAGGTCAAAGCTGTTGTCCTTACCCATAGCGATACCGAATTCGGGGGCAGCGAATAGACAGACGTGCTTGACGGGAACCAGCAGGAACTTGGCTCCGACAGTCACGGTCTTACAACTTGCTCCGTCGGCAAACATCTGACTGCCATCATCAAGCTTGGCCGCCAGCATGTTGGTCACAAAGCCTACCTGAGGGGTTATCGCAATCTTGCGAGTCAGAAGTATCTGGTAGCCATACTTGACGCCTAATGAGTTCATCTTATAAGACAGACGGCTCTGGTAGTTGCCGGAGGCATCGTAAGTGTTGACAGCCTTCGAACTGCTCAGGCCGAAAGTATAGCTCAACTGGATATCGTGACCGTGGTAGGTAGCACCCAGAATACCAGTGGCCCCCGAGAGACCGCGAAGGGTATAGCCGCCACCAAAGTAGAAGGCGAACTTCTTGAAGTACTCGATGGGCAGCAACTCAACGGTATCTCTCACGACCTGATTGCGCTCCAGCGTATACTCTCGGCTTTGAGACACATAGCCTTTCTTTTGGAAGGTGAACAGGTGTGAACCGATAAGCACGGGGGTGTGCTCGCTCAAATCGATATACTTGCCGCGCTGATCAATGGAAGAGACACCCTGAGGACGGGTGTAGACACTCAGATAACCAGTATAGGGGGATGGAGCAATGGCATTGATGGTCTGCTTCTGACCGCGTTTTACGGTAAAGGAGGTCTTGGAGTCTTCGTAGTCTTGTTTACGGGTCTCGACAACGTAGCTGCCTTCCTTCAACTGGGTATCCCACAGACCGCTGGCAACGCGCTTGCCCTGGAAGATGATGTCGGCATTGTTGTCAACAAGAATGCGGACGTCACCATAAAGGTGGCTCATGTCTGTCATCTCAACATCGATGGACAGCGACTTCTTATCGGCGGTGACATACTGCTCAACAGTACCTTCTATTTTACCATTGACGGCATGAATGGTGTGCTTTCCATAGTTCAGATACTTGTTATACACAGGTACCTGACCGACATACTCGTTGTCGATATATACTTCTGACTTGGCAATAGGTGCCGTTATGGTGGCATAGACTCCAGTACCGATGTCCAACAGCATCTCGTAGGTCTTCGCACCTTCGATTGCTACAGGATAGGCATAGTTTCGGAGCACACCGAAGGCGGAGTGACTGATTGTCAGGCGCTGGGCACGACGGGGAACATACAACCAGATTTCACCTGGCTTGTTTTCAACAGAAACAATACCCAACGAACCGCCATCAAAGCTGAAGCCAGTCTCTGGAGTTACAATCTTAATCAAAGCAGCAGTCTCGCCGTTCTCGTCGGTTTTCGACGTACCATAACGATTGGCGGTGAGGTCGTTTGTCAGTTCACTAAACTGAACCACCTTCATGTTTTGAGCCATCGATGGGCTGCATACTAATAATAGTAGTAGTAAAAACAAGTATTGCATTGCGTATTAAATAATTAGACAGCGTTAATAGATTGTTAGCCGCGACAAAGATAGTAAAACATATTTAAAAAACATACAATCATGTGTTAAAGAATTAAAAAAAAACAGCAAAACGTATGTTGGTCATTATTTTTTGCTATATTTGCAGCCGAGAATCATTCTGATATATTTACTAACCCACATTTTTTATTATGAAGAGAATACTGATGTTACTCATGGCATTCTGCTTGGTAATGCCCGCAATGAATGCCCAGAATAAGGCTTTGGAAAAGGCAAGAAACAAAGAGTACAAGCAGAAGATGAAGCAGTTCAAGAAAGAGAAATGGCAAGTCTTCGGCACCACCCGTACACTGGACGTCGCTCTGCTTTCTCACTATGACAAACTGAACAATATGGGTGAGGACGGCAACGAAATCATGGGCGTAGCCACCAAGGTTAAGTCAAAGAACATTGGTCACCAGATGGCCATCAACAATGCTTGTCTGACTTATGCCCAACAGGCTGGCAGTCATTTGAAAGGCCGTGTGGTTAGCGACATTACCGGCAACGCTTCTGACACAGAAGGGGAGTTCGACAAGATGTATGCTGCCTACGAGCGCTTAGTAGAAAAGGAGATCAGAGGCGAACTGAAAGAATCGTTTAGCATCATTCGTAACAACGACGATGGTACTTTCGAGATTCAGAGTTTCTTTATCGTTGACGAGAAAGCTGCCTCAATAGCCCGTCAGCGTGCACTGGAGAATGCTGCTCGCGAGTCAGAACTGGCACAGAAGTATGCCAAGAAGGTTAGCGACTATGTGAAAGAAGGCTTTAAGCAATAATCAAGAGACCACATATTTAGTAAGTGCATGAGGTACAAACTCCTACTTACCATTCTATGGATTGGCTGTTGCACTGTACAGGCACAGACCAATCCTTTTTTAAAGGACTTCCAGGAGTTCCGCCAGGGTATCAAGTCGGACTACCAGAAATTCCTCGACGAGGCTAACCGCGGTTACGTGGCACTGCTGAGAGGAGAATGGATAGAGCGAAAGGTCACCAAGCCAGTGGAGCAACCGCTGGAGGACAAGGTGAAACCTATCAAGATCAAACCTGAAGAGGTAATTCCCGTCAAAGAAGCACCCGTCAAGGAAGAACCTGTCAAGGAAGAACCTGTCAAGGAAGAACCTGTCAAAGAAGCACCCGTAAAGGAAGAACCTGTCAAGGAAGAGCCTGCCCAAGATGTCCCTGTCAAGAAAGAACCAGTGGAGGTCAAGGTGACTCCGGTTGAGTTGCCAGAAGTCATCCCACAGCCAACCCCTGTGGTCCCTATTGCCGAGATTGACGACAAAAAGACCGACAAGATTGACTTCAACTTTTATGGTACATCCATGTCGGTGAGATTAGGCAAGCAAGAACACTACAAGGTGACCAGCTGCGAGAAAGACGGTATTGCCGACGCTTGGGAGGCAATGGTCAAAGAAGACTACAGCAATACGCTTGTAGACTGCCTGTCTCTGCGCGAAAAGTACAAGCTGAACGACTGGGCCTACCTGCAGATGCTGGACAGTCTGACAACCACCTGCTTCGGAGGAAAGAGCAACGAGTCGGTCATGCTGATGAGCTATTTCTACCAACAGTCGGGCTACGACATGCGCATCGGTAACGAAGACGGCAAACTGCACATGCTCTTCGCTACCTACCACGTCATCTATGACGAACCCTACTACACCTTTGACAACAAGAACTACTTCATCTATGGCAAAAAAGATGATAGGTCATATCTACAGGTCTGTAACGCTGGGTTCCCCCACGAGAAGAGACTGTCGCTGGTACTGACTGAACCCGTACAACTGGCCTACCAGCCGACAACCGCCCGAAGGGTTACTGCCGAGAAATATCGCGAGATGGATGTAGAGTACAGCGTCAACAAGAACATCATCGACTTCTACAACAGCTACCCATCGTCCAGAGTGGGTGACAACAAGATGACAAGATGGGGCATGTTGGCCAAGACACCTCTTTTCAACAATACTGGCGAACAACTGACAGCCTCTCTCAAGGAGAAAATCGACGGCATGAGTCAGCGCAATGCCGTAGAACGCCTTCTGAACTGGGTACAGACAGGGTTCGAATACGAGTTCGACGAGACCATATGGGGCAAGGATAGAGCTTTCTTCCCTGAAGAGACACTCTTCTATCCCTATGATGACTGTGAAGACCGCAGCATCTTACTGTCAAGACTCATCACCGACCTGTTAGGCCTGGAGTGCCTCTTGGTCTACTATCCTGGTCATCTGGCCATGGCCGTACATTTTGACGAGGACATCAAAGGCGACTACATTGATTTCAAGGGAAAGCGCTACATTGTCTGTGACCCCACCTATATTGGTGCTTCCATTGGTATGACCATGCCAGATATGGACAACTCAACAGCTGAAGTTGTAGTTATCAAGAAATAGTGCACACAAAAACATTTAACCTATTAACATGGCATGCCTCAAACCCTTTGTACATCGGGGTTTGAGGCATGTTAAATGTTGCCGAAACTATTAACAACCATTTAATAGATTGTTAAATGCATGTTAATAGTTGGAGAAAGTATTAACATGCCGTGAGCCCTTTATTTATCGGGGGTTCAAGGGGGTGAGGTTAATAGGTTAAATGTTTTGCAAGCTTCCTCCCCCAAAAAGGCGGGGCAGTTCTATCTACACAAAATTCTCTAGAGTTTTTCTTGCCGCTACAGCTAATACAGATGTGGATACAGCTATTACAGAAACGGCGACAGCTAATACAGCACTGTATACAGCTAAAAGCAAAAAGTCCAAAATTCTTTTGGCTTTTTGCTCACTTATTCGTACCTTTGCACCTTATAATATAGAGAAAAAAAAGAGAATGGCTTGCATACTACATATAGAGACAAGTACAAATGCCTGTTCGGTAGCCGTTTCGGAGAATGGACAGTGCATCTATGAAGAAACACAGCACGGAGAGCGTGGCGCTGGTGCTGAACAGTTAGGACGCATGGTCGACGAGGCCCTGTCGTTCACCGACAGCCACGCCATCCCGTTTGATGCCGTCAGCGTCAGTTGCGGTCCTGGTTCGTACACAGGTCTGCGCATTGGCATATCAATGGCCAAGGGCATCTGCTATGGTCGCGACCTGAAGTTGATTGCCGTGCCCACACTGGAACTGATGTGTGTGCCCGTGTTGCTGAGAGAGATGACCTCGCCCGACGACTCGCAAGAAGGGGAGCAGGAACCTCTGCTGTGCCCGATGATTGACGCCCGCAGAATGGAGGTTTACTCAGCCCTCTACGACCGCAGTCTGAAAACGGTGCGTGAGGTGAAGGCCGACGTGGTG
>OMQN01000090.1 GCA_900313235.1 uncultured Prevotellaceae bacterium
ACCAGGCAGGTCAACATCTGCATAGACCGTGCAAGAGAAATCATACTTATCACTCATCGCTGCAGTCAGCGTCGTGTTAATGGGGAACTGGCCCTGCCACTGAGAACCACCCATGCCGTCAGAGAGCGTCAGCTCCCACTTGTTGTCTCTGTGCGACCATACGGGATCAGCAATCTGTGCCCAGCCGTTATCTGCAAACCAAGGTGTCACGCTGATAAAGGCATCGCCGGCATCGACAGCCTTCCAGAGGTTTTTGGCAGAATTGTAATCCAATGCTCCGCCGCTGCTTCCGCCTTCCTGGTGCTTCTGTACGATGATTTCACTCAAGTCAATCTGTAAGCCTGCAGGACAGCCACCGAGGTCGATGAAAAGCTTAGCCTCGTTGAAGCCAGTGTCCTCACCATTTTTTTGAGCCTTCACGCCGATGAACTCAACGTAGTTCTCGCCAGCTTCAAGTGACAGACCGCCATTGTAAATGAGCGTGTTGTCGTCGTCGCCCTCATCACAGATCTTGAAGGTGAAGCGACCAAGATCCTGACTCGACTCAATCTTCGCACGCACGTCGTAGAGCTGTCCGGGCTCAATGTTCATTTTGGCGTGGTGGATGGAGTTCTGAGCCTGCCACTCGGAAGCAGTAGCATCGTTGGCGATGATGGTATAGACACCATTGCTGTAAGAGAACTTCGGATTGCCAATCTGCTGCCAACCGCCATCAGCCCACCAGAATTCCATTGTACCAATCGTGTTGAAGTCACGACCAAGGTTGTCGGCAGAGTTCACATCAACCCATTTAACATCTGTCTCGCCGCCACCAGGCACGATGGTGCCATCGTCGTTGGCGTGATCTTTCAATACGATGTTGCTGATGTTGACATTGGTAGCACCCGTAGCATGACCAAAGTCAAACACGAGCTTCACAGGGTTGAGATCCTTGCCATGTACATCACTTACCCAGAATACATAGTTCTGACCAGCCTTCAGGTTAACACCGTGCTCGTCGATGATAGCCTCTGAGTCGTCCTCATTGGTGAGTTTGATTACCACACCCTCGATGTCGCGGTCAGTGCTGAGGATACATGAGAAGTCGTAGTTGGTAGCAGCCGATGTGGTGAGCATTGTGTGGAAGTGTACCTGTGCCTGCCACTCAGCGAAGCATTCCTGCGGGATGCTTACAGTGTAGTCGTTGTCACCACTCTTGAAACCATTCTTAAGGAGATCTGTCTGTTCGTTGCTCCATCCTGGATCAGGATTGTAGTAGAACGTCATAGTTGGCGTGATGCCCTTCCATAGGTTGAAGTCGCTGTTAGCATCGAAGCCACTCTCTTCGACGAAGCGTTCATCAGCTTCACTGGTGAAGATGAAACGCCAGGCAATACTACGGCTGGGAGTCTCATAGATGAGTACGAGCTTTGTACCTGTAAGCGACTCAATACGGAACAGCGGGTTCTCATACTGTTCATCGCTACTGATGTATGGGAATGCGGTGTTGGCAGCCAGCTTGATGAACTGCTGGGTGGTCACCTGACCGTCAGCGTCAGTCCAAGGCAGTTGCTCGAATGTCCAGGAAGAGGTCTGGTTGCCGATGGTGGCATCCCAGTCTGCATCTTGATGACCCCATTTCGTGGTACCGGTGTTCACATAGGTCAGACCATCTTCACCAGCATTGTAAGTGAAGGTGCCGCCCTTGCGGTTCTCATTGGTGAAAGTGATACGGTCGTCATACATACCGAAGTCCTTCTTCTCGTTGACACCAGCCGACCACCATTCTGTACCGGCGGTTCCAGCAGGACCGCAACCGAGGTGAGCCACTTCTCTGTTGGCGAAGCGCCACTCCTTGTTGCAGATGCGACGGAAGTCGGCACTGTAGTCAACCTTCGTTTCATTGAAAGTGAATTCCTTCTTGATGCCCGTCTGTGAAATACCATTGCGGTTACCAAGGCGGAGTTCTACATTATATGTACCAGCCTCAGGATTGTTATAACCCACTTCCTGAAGTGTGGAGTACTGCGTACCATTGAGAATCCAGATAGGATAGGTGCCTGCAGCGGGTGTGTAAGAGGCCACCATCTGATTGGTCTCCTGATCAACTGAAATCTGATAGTCGATACCGCTGACCGTGGGAATTCCGTTGGGATTGGCGCCCTCGAACTCGTCGGGCGTGCAAGCCGTCATCGTCAAGCCTGCAAACAGAACTCCTATTGAATATTTAAACAGATTCTTCATATTCTCTGATTTGATTAATAATTATATTGTGTTTAGTTGGGAGCCCTTCTCCCTCCCTATAGGGGAGGGCTGGGGTGAGGCTCTTAGTATTCATTCTGAACCAGTGCGGGATCAGAGTCAAGCTCTCCCTGTGCAATGGGGATATACTTCTTGTTCTCAGTCCAACGGTTAGTACGATAGCCATACTGGTCGGGAACGAGCACAGTGGCAGCCTTGCCGGTGCGTACGAGATCCCAGTAGCGCTTGCCTTCTCCCATGAACTCAAGGTCGCGTTCATCGATGATGTCGTCCTTTGTGACGCTTGTGACAGCATTCAGACCTGCACGCTGACGAACCAGGCTCACATACTGTGCAGCTGTAGCAGCGTTTCCGCCCGTCTCCAATACTAACTCGGCAGCGTTGAGCAGAGTCTCACTAAAGCGGTAGTAGCGGTAGTTATTGTTGAAGTTCAGGTTGTTGTCGAAGGCGGCGTGAGAGTTGGTACCCGTCACCTTGCTGTACTTCTTCAGCCAGAGGAATGTATTCTGATAGCGTGGGTGATAGGACTGCCCTTCCTCAAGACCATCGAGATAACGGAAGTCGAGGATGGTAGCATCGCGGCGCAAGTCGCCCTCGCTGAACTTGTTGTAGGCTTCAACGCGTACGGGCAGGAAGCCCCAGCCGTCTCCAGCCATCTCCGGACTGTCAGAAACCTTCCAGTTGTTGGGTGATATGAGGGTGGGCAGCACGGTTCCACCGATGGCGAGTGGGCTGCTCCAACCGCGCTCGTTACCGCCGTCCTCGTAGTTGATTTCCCAAATAGACTCCTTTGTCCACTCACCTTCCACATACCAGATTTTGGCATAGTCGGGGTTCAGAGCGTAGTCGTTCGAGGAAATTATTTCCTGCATGTACTGCAATGCCTTCGGATAGCGGGCAGTGTCCTTTTGGTACATCACCATCTCAGCATACATCATGTAGCACATAGCCTGTGAAGCACGTCCGCTATTGGAGTTGTCCCAGCGCATGGGAAGCACCTTCGAGTCAATGACTTCTTCGAGTTCGCGGATAAGTTCAGCATACACTTCGTCGGCCTTCTTTTGAGGAGCAGTGTAGGGAGCACTGAGGTTCTCAAGATAGAAGGGGATGTTTCCAAAGTAGTGCCACAACATATTATAGTAGAACACGCGCATAGCACGAGCCTGCATCTCATAGCTCTTGGCATTGCCAGGTGTGACGTCTGTGCCCCAGGGAATGTAGCGCAGCACGTCGTTGCAACGCTTGATACCAGAGTAGTCAACCGTCCAGAGTGAAGAGAGCGTATTGTTCTCGTTGCCCTCGTAGTTGAAGAGCATGTGCCAGTTCTGCATATCGTTCTTTGTCTCACCGCCTACCC
Source organism: uncultured Prevotellaceae bacterium (assembly GCA_900313235.1). Lineage (GTDB taxonomy): Bacteria > Bacteroidota > Bacteroidia > Bacteroidales > Bacteroidaceae > Prevotella. Next base: position 3,599 of record OMQN01000090.1, read on the forward strand.
AGAAGTTGTCACCCTGGATTTCGGCATCAATGTTCAGAGCATTGTATTGTCCCAGTCCCCAGTCGGGCCAGTGGATGGGGTCGTACGCAGCAATCAGGGCTTCCTGAATGTGCTCGTCGGTCTTGTAGTAGTCTTCCAGATAGTCGCGGTTGGGGTTGGTCACCTCAAGGAAGTCATCGCTGCAGTTGGTGAAAAGCATGCCGCCTGCAACCAAAAGACTCATTGTTATATATTTTGCTTTCATATTGATCATCTATTTAATTCTCAATTTTCAATTTTCAATTCTTAATTCTCAATTAGAATGTCAGGTTCAGACCAATTGTCCAAGTGCGGGCCTGTGGATAGACACCCTTGTCGATACCGAGCGACTTACCGCCGGAAGAGATTTCAGGATCGAATCCCCAGTACTTTGTCCATGTGATGAGGTTCTCTGCCATCACGAAGAAGCGCAGACGCTCGATGGATGCCTTGCGTGTAAGATTGCGTGGCAAGGTATAGCCCAGTGAGATGTTTTTCAGGCGTAGATAGCTACCGTCAACAATGTAGAGGTCGCTGACCTGCCAGTTAGTGTTGTCACCGGCACGCAGGATAGGATACTTGTTAGAGGTGCCTTCGCCAGTCCAGCGGTTCAGCATGTAGGTAGGATAGTTACCAGCTGTGATATCAGTACGGTAGGTAGCATCGAACACGTCTGCACCTGCCACACCTTGGAAGAACAAGTTGAGGTCGATGCCCTTCCAGTCTGCATTGAAGTTCAGACCGAAGTTCCAGTCAGGAGTACCCTTACCAATCTTTGTGCGGTCGTCGCTGTTGATTACGCCGTCACCGTTGATGTCAACGAAGCGGGTGTCACCAGGACGTGCAGAGGGCTGAATGAGACCTCCGTTAGCATTGGTGTAGGCGTTCACTTCCCCATAGTTCTGGAACACGCCAGCGGTCTTGTAACCGTAGAAGTAGGGGAAAGGCATGCCGTTAGAGCCGCGAGCCAATGGACCACCTGTGAATCCCTGTACACCATCGTATTCGATGAAGCCCGACTCATTACCGAGATTCTTCAGCGTGGTCTTGGTGTAGGTGGCATTAGCCTTCACAGAGAAGTGGGCATCGCTGATGTGCCACTTGTAACCCAATTCGAACTCAACACCCTTGTTTTCCATATCACCGACGTTACCGACTGGTTTGTTCTCACCTACGTACGAGGGAATAGGCATGGTCATCAGCATGCCGTTGGTCTTCTTAATGTAGTAGTCAACGGTAAACGTCAAAGCCTGATTGAAGAAACCTAAGTCAAGTCCTAAGTCGGTCTGCTCACTCTCCTCCCACTTGATGCTTGGGTTAGCAGTAGTAGAGGCCTTAGAGCCAATCTGCTTGATAGCCGGATTGCCAAAGAGCACGTTGTTGCCCATCACGTTCTCCACCGTGTAAAGGAAGTTGTCGATGTCATCGCTACCGTTCTTACCCCAGCTGGCACGGAACTTCAAGTTAGACAGCCAGCTCTGGGTCTGCTCCATGAATTTCTCGTTCATGATGTTCCAGCCTACAGATACAGAGGGGAATGTACCGTATTTGTTTTCAGGACCGAAGCGGCTTGAACCGTCGCGACGGATTGTAGCCTGCAACATGTATTTCTCGTCATAGTTGTAACTGACACGACCGAAGAGCGAAGATACACGATGCTCTACGTTCGGGCCACCCCAACCGTTATATTCAGCGTATGGAGTACCAATGAGCTTGCCGTCGTCGTCGACCTCGTAGATCACGTTGGCATTGGTGTAACTCATGTAAGGCTTCTCCAGATTGATGATGTTCCAGCGCTCAGCACCCAAATAATCGCTCTTGTTCTTCATGGCACTCTGACCCAGCACCACGCCGATAGTGTGCTTGCCGAACTGCTTGTCGTAGGTCAGCGTGTTCTCCACCTGCCAGTTGCAGCCCTTGTTCCACGACATGCTGGCTGAGGTATGCTCGCCTTTGGCGTTACCAGAGTGGTAGTACTTCGACAGGGTTGCCGATTCACTACCCCAGAATGAGAGGTCAACGGAATAGTTGAAATGGTACTTCAGATTGTCCCACAGTTGCAGGTCGAATGAGAACTTAGGAACGAACTTGTGGCTCCAGCCCTTTGAGGGATGCAGGTTGAGTATTGCCAGTGGGTTGTTCATCTCAGCATAAGAACCGAATGTACCGGGGATGGTGAAGTAATTGCCTCTGCCATCACGCTGTAGTTCGTAGCCCTGAGTCACCTCGTAGTTCTCATGCATCTGGTCGGCCAGTTCCTTGTTCGTCACGGTCGGAGCAATGATGGGCGACATGTAAAGGGCTGATCCAAGGACTGAACCGAACTCTGAGTTCTCACTGATACCCGTGCTCTTTACGCGCGTATAGGCGAGATTCACCGTTACATCGAGCTTGTTCAGGAAATTGCGCTCTGCACTTGCGTCGTACACATTATATATATTATTCGAACGCAATGACAGACGTTGAAAATTCGACCGTCCGTAGTTACCGCCAACGATACCCTCTTGATCGTAGAAACCCATCGAGAGGTAGTAGCTCAGCTTTTCAGAAGCACCGCTCACGCTTAACTCATGGTTTTGCACGGGGGCGTTATCGTTGAATACCAAGTCCTGCCAATCAGTGCCAAAGCCTTTGATTGGATTGCCATTGGTGTCGTTGAGGTTGTAGGGATCGGCATAGATAGGAGCCTGACCGCCGTTTAGACGCAGCTCGTTCTGCATGATGGCGTAGTCTGTGGCGGATGTAACATCACGGTGGCGCCATGCCGTCTGCCAACCCTGAGAGAAGTTGTAGTTGATGACGGGCTTACCCACCTTACCCTTTTTCGTGGTGACGAGAATCACACCATTGGCAGCGCGAGCACCGTAGATGGCACCTGAGGCAGCGTCTTTCAGCACCTCGATAGACTCGATGTCACTGGGATTCAGGAAGTCGATGCCGCCCTCGATAGGCATGCCGTCGACAATGTACAGCGGGTCGCAATTATTAATGGAACCCGTACCACGCACACGTACGCGTGGGGCGGCACCAGGCTGACCTGAAGACGAGGTGACATTCACACCGGCTGCCAAGCCCTTCAATGCATTGTCCACACGTACAGGGGTCTTGCCGGCCAGGTCGTCTGAACTCACCTTGGCGATGGCAGCAGTCACCACGCTCTTCTTCTGTACTCCATAACCGATGACAACAACGTCGTTGAGTGTCATACGGTCTTCTTTCATAATGATGTTCATTTGGCTACGAGCAGCAACTTCCTGGCTTTCCATTCCAATGTAGGAAACAACCAGTCTGGTACCCTCGGCAGCCTTTAACGAGAACTTACCGTCATAATCGGTAATCGTTCCGCTCTGAGGATTTCCTTTCTCGACAACAGATGCGCCGATGACAGGATCACCATTCTCATCAGTCACAGTGCCCACCACGTTTATCGTCTGGGCAAAGGCCATTGCTGACACCAATAGTGTCAACAACAGAGAAAGCAACCTAATTTTCTTCATACTTTGTTTATTTGTTAATAATTGTTTAGAATTCTACTGTTTTCTTTCTACTTGTCATCGTAGATGTTTTCCGTTTGCAAATATATGATAAAAAGGAATGGCTTTGTAAGGTAAATAGAAAAAAAGTGGAATTGTGAGTTTGATATTTTTTTGTAAACACTTAATAATCAGCTGTTTGTTAATTACTGTTGAGTTTAAAAAAGTGGATGTGTTGTTGAGGAAAAAGTAGCTGTTTTTGAGTATAGTTGTTTTAAATACACTGTATAAATTAACTGATTAATTAGGCGTGTTTACTTCTTTATTCTCGATATTTTTGTTTATCTTTGCACAATATGATGTAGTAAACCTTCAATTAAACCATCTTAAAACTAAATTTATGGCAACAGTTGATGACAAGAAAGTAATCTTTTCGATGCTCGGTGTGAGCAAGATTATCCAGCAGAACCAGAAGCAAGTGCTCAAGAATATTCACCTGAGTTTCTTCTATGGAGCAAAGATTGGAATCATAGGATTGAATGGAGCCGGTAAGTCTACGCTTATGAAAATTATAGCAGGACTGGATCAGCAATATCAGGGTAAGGTTGTGTGGAGTCCTGGATACTCCGTTGGCTACCTTCCCCAGGAGCCCCCTCTTAATGAAGACAAGACGGTTAAGGAGAATGTCATGGAGGGAGTGCAGTATGTTTATGATGCACTTGCTGAATACGACCAGATTAATGTGAAGTTCGGACTGCCCGAATACTATGAGGATGCGGATAAGATGGACAAACTGATGGCTCGTCAGGCAGAACTGCAGGACATCATAGACTCCACTGATGCCTGGAATATGGATTCGAAACTTGACAGGGCCATGGAAGCACTTAGTTGTCCGCCTGCCGACTGGGGCGTGAAGAATCTCTCTGGTGGTGAACGTCGTCGTGTGGCTTTATGTCGGTTACTTTTGCAGAAGCCTGATGTGTTGTTGCTGGATGAGCCAACCAACCATCTCGATGCAGAGTCGATAGACTGGCTGGAGCAGCATCTGCAGCAGTATGAAGGAACAGTTATAGCTGTCACCCACGACCGTTACTTCCTTGATGATGTTGCTGAATGGATTCTTGAGCTCGACCGCGGTGAGGGAATCCCTTGGAGAGGGAATTATTCTTCATGGCTGGAGCAGAAAAGCTTGCGGATGGCAATGGAAGAAAAGACGGCTTCAAAACGGCGCAAGACGCTTGAGCGTGAGTTAGAGTGGGTACGTATGGCTCCGAAAGCTCGTCATGCGAAAGGAAAGGCTCGTCTGAACTCTTATGATAAGATGCTGAATGAGGAGCAGAAACAGAAGGAAGAGAAACTCGAA
>OMQN01000048.1 GCA_900313235.1 uncultured Prevotellaceae bacterium
CACCAATTCCTCACGGATAGGATCGATGGCAGGGTTGGTCACTTGTGCAAACTGCTGACGGAAGTAGTTGAAGAACACCTGCGGACGGTCGCTAATCACTGCCAACGGGGTGTCGTTACCCATAGCAGCTACAGGTTCCTGTCCAGCGGTAGCCATCGGGATGATGGTCTTGTCGATGTCCTCCTGGCCAAAGCCAAAGGTGACGAGTTTCTGCTCAAGGTCGCTCACGCTATTGACAACCTTACGACCGCTCTTCAACTTCTCCAGCTGTACGCGGTTCTCAGAGAGCCACTCGCGGTAAGGATGGGCCTTGGCGAGCTTTTCCTTGATCTCACCGTCATAGTAGATCTTACCCTCCTGCGTATCAATCAGCAGAATCTTACCTGGCTGCAGACGACCCTTAGATACCACATCGCCTGGTTCGAAGTCCATCACGCCGACCTCAGAGGCAACAACCATCATACCGCTCTTCGTAATGGTGTAGCGGCTAGGACGGAGACCGTTTCTGTCGAGCATACCACCAGCATAACGACCATCACTGAACAGCAGTGCGGCAGGACCATCCCACGGCTCCATCAGGATAGAGTGGTACTCGTAGAATGCCTTTAAGTCCTCCGAAATAGGATTCTTGTCGTTAAAACTCTCAGGAACCAGAATGGCCATTGCCTGTGGCAACGAGAGGCCGCTCAGCATCAGGAACTCGAACACGTTATCCAGGCTGGCTGAGTCACTCATACCCTCCTGAACTATCGGTCTCAAATCCTTAATGTCACCCAGCGCTTCGCTGTTCAGCACACTCTCACGAGCCTTCATCCAACCACGGTTACCACGAATGGTGTTGATTTCACCGTTGTGGGCCAACAGACGGAAGGGCTGTGCCAGCTTCCACTTGGGGAAGGTATTGGTAGAGAAGCGCGAGTGTACCAGTGCCAGTCCACTCGTAAAGTAGTCATTCGACAAGTCGGGGAAGTAGCGTCGCAGCTGTCCGCTGGTCAGCATACCCTTATAGATAATATTTTTGTTCGACAACGAACAGATGTAGAAGTCCTCGTTGTCGATACGATTCTCTATACGCTTGCGTACCTTATATAAGATACGCTCAAAAACAGGTACATTCTCATCAGCTATTCCTGTGACAAATAGCTGCTTGATGTCTGGTTCCACTTCGCGAGCAGCAGCACCAAGAACCTCGGGGTTCGTGGGTACAGCTCTCAGATGCATCAATGTCAGCCCCTCGCGCTCTATCTCTTCGATGATTACGCTCAAGATCTCTTGTTGGGCTTTCTCTTCTTTTGGAAGGAATACCAGACCTGTACCATACTTCCCCTTTTCTGGAACAGGAATACCCTGAAGCAGAATAAACTCGTGGGGAATCTGTACCATGATACCAGCACCATCACCCGTCTTGTCGCGAGTCTCAGCTCCGCGATGCTCCATGTTTTCCAGCACCTTCAGTGCATTGTCCACCAATTCGTGGCTCTTTCCGCCATGGATATTTACCACCATTCCCACACCACAAGCGTCATGCTCGTAGTCACTCTGGTAGAGTCCTTTCCTTTTTATTCTTTCCATATTATCCTAACTAAAAACCTTCTTATATTACAAAATCGGGCGCAAAATTATACATATTGTCAGAATAACAAAGCATTTTACGTACCAATTTATCTACATTTTGGGCAAAAGTAACAATTTGTAAGTAAAATATCCACAATTCATTACAAACTGTTACTGCCAACAAAAAGATAGAATGAAAGACGGGAAAGTAGTATTGCCATCTCAGAGAATCATCGTAATTTTGCCTTCGAATTCAGAAATAGTCACAGTGACGTTAGTATTAACAAAAGGTAAAAAGGTATGAAGAAGATTGAAGCAATTATCCGAAAGACCAAGTTCGAAGAGGTCAAGGCAGCCTTGCTCTCCTCTGACATCGACTGGTTTGAGTACCACGACGTACACGGCATCGGACAGAGCCGTCAGGAACGCATCTATCGTGGTGTACAGTATAGCACGGATGTCATCGAGCGCGTGGCCATCACCATTGTGTGTCGTGACATATTCCTCGATCCCACCGTACAGGTTATTCTGAGAGTAGCCCACACTGGCGAAATCGGCGATGGTCGTATCTTTGTCAGCGACGTCATCGACACCTATTCTATACGTACGGGCGAGAACGGCGATACCGTATTGAGGGACAAGAAATAGTTCGACATTAAACATTAAAAATTAATCATTAAGATTTTCAGGATTATGAACGAAATAGGATTTTCACTCGATACCGTATGGATGCTACTGGCAGCCATGTTGGTTTTTTGGATGCAGCCTGGTTTTGCGCTGTGTGAAGCAGGATTTACCCGCAGTAAGAATACGGCAAACATCCTGATGAAGAACTTTGTCGACTTTATGTTCGGCTCACTGTTGTTTTTCTTCCTGGGTTTCGGCTTTATGTTTGGTAGCGAAGGTGCCGGATTCATCGGCATGCCCAACTGGGGCGATCTCTCTTTCTACAAGGGCGACCTGCCCGTTGAGGGATTCTTGATTTTCGAGACCGTCTTCTGTGCTACTTCTGCGACGATTGTCAGCGGTGCTATGGCAGAGCGCACAAAATTCTCCATGTATCTGATCTACTCAGCTGTCATCTCCCTGTTCATCTATCCTATCGAGGGTCACTGGACATGGGGCGGCGGATGGCTCTGTAACGATGCTGCTGACAGTTTTATGATGACCACCTTTGGAGATGTGTTCCATGACTTTGCCGGTTCTGCTATTGTTCATAGCGTAGGTGGTGTGCTTGCCTTAATCGGTGCCATCGCTTTGGGCCCCCGTGTAGGCAAATACAGCGAAGACGGTAAGAGCCGCGCCATCCCTGGTCATAACCTGGCCATGGCTGCACTCGGCGTATTCATCTTGTGGCTGGGCTGGTTTGGTTTCAACCCTGGTTCTCAGCTCGCTGCTTCTGGCGAGGTCAACCGCGTTGCCATCTCACACGTATTCCTGACCACCAACTTAGCTGCTGTAGCCGGTGGAACAGCAACCATGTTCCTGACATGGCTGAAATACGGTAAACCCTCACTATCACTGACACTTAACGGTGTTCTGGCTGGTCTGGTAGGTATCACTGCCGGTTGTGACCTCGTCTCTCCTTTAGGAGCTGTTGTCATTGGTTTTGTATGTGGTATCGTACTGGTCTATGCTATTGAATTTATTGACCATAAACTCCATATCGACGACCCTGTAGGTGCCAGCAGTGTACATGGCGTATGCGGTATCCTTGGTACACTGATGACTGGTCTGTTATCTACCAGTAATGGTGCCTTCTATGGTTATGGATGGGGCTTCTTCGGTGCTGAGTGCTTCGGCATACTGGTCATTGACCTCTGGGCTGCCGCCTGCGGTGTCGTCTTGTTCTACGGTATCAAGAAACTGCATGGACTGCGCGTAGACAAGCGTATTGAGGAAGAAGGCCTCGATGTCTATGAACATGGAGAAATGTGTTATAACTAATTAAGAGTTAAAAATTTAGAGTTAAGAAAGGAAATGAGTATGAAAAAGGTTGTTTTATTAGCGATGATGATTGCTACAGGAGTGTGTGCTAAAGCACAGGAGGGTATTGAGACGGCTATTGGTGCCGATGTGGTTAGTCAGTATATCTGGCGTGGTCAGAACTTAGGAAACGTTGCATTACAGCCCACACTGGGCATCTCTTATAAAGGACTGTCGCTGACCGCATGGGGAAGTGTAGGGCTGTCCAATGCTGCTGACACCAAAGAGTATGACTGGACACTCAGCTACACGCTTGGAGGGCTGAACATCGGTATTACAGACTACTGGTTTAATCAAGGTGGTCTTGATCCGGATGGACGATATTTTAAGTACGATGCCCATGGTACAAACCACGTCTTTGAGGGTATTATCGGCTACGACTTTGGATTTGCTTCACTGCAGTGGTTCACCAACTTCTCGGGTAATGATTATAAAGAGGACGGCGAGCGAGCCTACAGCAGTTACATAGAAGCAGTTGTCCCATTTAAACTTTCTACCATAGAATGGACTGCTACAGCTGGCGCCGTCCTCAACGAATCCGTTCAGTACGGCACAAGCGGTTTTGCCTTTACCAACCTCGCACTGAAGGCTACAAAAGACATTAAGATTAGTGATACGTTTTCAATTCCCGTCTTTGCACAGGTTGTCGCCAATCCCTGTTCACAGATGTCTTACCTGGTTTTGGGTTTCACGCTACAACCATAATCTTCACCAGGTGAACCTGCCCCCTCTTCTACCTCAACGGGAGAGGGGGCTTGGTATGATAAATAGGATTATTTGTTTCAATTGTTAATAATAATCCAACTATTTGTGATAATTTGTTAGTATATATCGATTTGAAGATACAAAAAGTTGGAGTCCCTTTTGATTATTTTACTTTTTGTATTATCTTTGCGCCCGATTTATGACAAAAGGATAGCACGATGAGCAAGATTCCCTTCACCAAGATGCATGGCTGCGGCAACGACTACATATATGTTGATGTGTCGCAGCATCCCATTGACAATCCTGCTCAAGCAGCAATCTGCTGGAGCGACCGGCATCAAGGCATCGGTTCTGACGGACTGGTGCTCATTGACAAGGCCCGTATTCCTGAGGCAGACTTCAGCATGCGCATTTTCAATGCCGACGGCAGTGAAGCAATGATGTGTGGCAATGCCAGCCGCTGCGTTGGCAAATATCTCTATGAACGCGGACTGACCAACAAGACCGAAATTCGGCTGCTGACACTGTCAGGCATAAAAATACTTCTACTGCATATTAATCATAGCATCGTGGAGAGCGTCACAGTGGATATGGGCGAGCCGATGTTGGAGAATACTGGCCAATACATACCCTCACGAGATTTGAATCAAGGTACATTCGTATCCATGGGTAATCCCCACTATGTTATCTTCACCGACGATGTCGATCAAGTTGGGGAGAAGGGACGCATGCTCGAACAGCATCCCGCCTTTCCTCAACGTTGCAACATCGAGTTTGCCCGTATAGAGGCTGATGGAAGTATCAGGACAAGGGTCTGGGAGCGTGGCAGTGGTATCACACAAGCCTGCGGATCAGGTGCTTGTGCTACTGCCGTAGCTGCAGCCCTGACAGGACGGGCAGGACGCCAATCGGAAATCATCATGGACGGAGGTACACTGAGCATTGAGTGGAACCCTAAAGACAATCATATCTATAAGACTGGCCCAGCAGCCTTTGTCTTCGATGGTGAAATCGAAATAGTGAAATAGTAAATAATCTTCAAAAATAAAGATTCATGGCATTAGTTAACGAACACTTCCTCAAGTTGCCAAACAATTATTTGTTTGCAGATATTGCTAAGAAGGTCAATGCCTTCAAAGTGACTCACCCCAAAGCCGACATCATCTCATTGGGCATCGGTGATGTAACACAGCCATTATGTCCTGCAGTTATTGAAGCCATGCACAAAGCTGCAGACGAGATGGGTACGGCCAGCGGATTTCATGGCTATGGACCTGAACAGGGATACGACTTCTTGCGTGAGGCCATTCTGAAGAACGACTTCCTGCCACGTGGTGTCCACCTCGACATTGACGAGATCTTTGTCAACGACGGTGCCAAGAGTGACACGGGCAATATCCAGGAACTCATCCGCTGGGACAACTCTATCGGTGTTACAGACCCTATCTATCCTGTCTATATCGACTCGAATGTGATGATTGGTCGTGCCGGCACTGTAGAAGACGGCAAGTGGTCGAATGTCATCTATATGCCATGTAATGCTGAGAATGGTTTTGTACCACAGATTCCCAATCGTCGTGTCGACGTTATCTATCTTTGTTACCCCAACAATCCGACGGGTATGGTTATCACACGCGAAGAATTGCGCAAGTGGGTCAACTACGCCCTGAAAAACGACACACTCATCTTCTACGATGCAGCCTACCAGGCCTATATACAAGATGACGACATCCCCCACTCTATCTATGAGATTCGCGGAGCCCGCCGTTGCGCCATTGAGTTCCACTCCTACTCCAAGACGGCAGGATTCACGGGAATACGTTGTGGATATACAGTAGTTCCCAAAGATCTCACTGCTGCCACGCTGACGGGTGAACGCATCCCACTGAATCCGCTTTGGTATCGTCGTCAGTGTACCAAGTTCAATGGCACCAGCTATATCTCGCAGCGTGCTGCTGAAGCCATCTATACTCCTGAAGGCAAAGAACAGATAAAGTCTACTATTGACTACTATATGCAGAACGCCAAGAAGATGCTGTTAACACTTCGCTCACTGGGCTTCGAGGTCTATGGTGGCGAGAATGCTCCTTATATCTGGATGCGCGTACCCGAAGGCAACAGCTCCTGGCAGTTCTTCGAGAACTTGCTTTATGGAGCCAACGTCGTCTGCACACCTGGCGTAGGCTTCGGTCCTGCTGGCGAAGGATATGTTCGTTTCACAGCCTTTGGCAGTCACGAGAAGACAGAAGAAGCACTGGACAGAATCAAAAAGTGGAGCAAATAAAAACCACCTATTCTCCCCTATCCCCCACTTTCAGTTTGTAACTAAAAGTGGGGATTTTTGTTTCAAATTGTAACTATGCGTACATATTTATATTTTTACTGTCATTGAATTATAGCCTTTACTTTCAGAATGTCGTATCTTTGCAACCGTAAACTAACAAAGTGTAACCAAAATAGGAAAAAAGATGGAAGCATTAAGATTTCAGGTTGTCGGTGAGGCCTTTAAAAAGAAGCCCCTCGACGTAAAAGCACCAAGTGAGAGACCTTATGAGTATTTTGGCAAAAAGGTCTTCAACCGTGAGAAGATGTACAAGTACCTGCCCAAGGACGTGTACGAGAAGATGATTGACGTCATCGACAATGGCGCACGTCTGGACCGCACAGTGGCCGACGCAGTGGCTGCCGGCATGAAGCAGTGGGCAGTAGAGAACGGTGTCACTCACTACACACACTGGTTCCAACCGCTGACCGAAGGTACTGCTGAGAAACACGACTCCTTCATTGAGCACGACGGCAAAGGCGGTATGGTAGAAGAGTTTACTGGCAAACTGCTTGTCCAGCAGGAACCTGACGCCTCATCTTTCCCCTCTGGTGGTATACGTTCTACCTTTGAGGCTCGCGGATATTCTGCCTGGGATCCCACAAGTCCTGTATTCATCATCGACGACACGCTGTGTATTCCCACCGTATTTATATCTTATAGCGGTGAGGCACTTGACTATAAAGCACCACTGCTGCGTGCCCTACATGCAGTGAATGTGGCAGCTACTGATGTCTGTCACTATTTCGACCCAAGCGTAAAGAAGGTAACCTCTAACCTGGGTTGGGAGCAGGAGTACTTCCTCGTAGACGAAGGACTCTATGCTGCACGCCCAGACCTGTTGCTCACAGGTCGCACGCTGATGGGCCACGACTCTGCCAAGAACCAGCAGATGGACGACCATTACTTCGGAGCCATCCCAGAGCGTGTTGCTGCCTTCATGCGCGACCTCGAGATTCAGGCTCTTGAGTTGGGTGTTCCCTGTAAGACCCGCCATAACGAAGTAGCTCCTAACCAGTTTGAGCTGGCACCAATCTTCGAAGAGACCAACCTGGCTGTCGACCACAACATGATGTTGATGTCGCTCATGAAGAAGATAGCCCGCAAGCATGGCTTCCGCGTACTGTTACACGAAAAACCTTTTGCAGGCATCAATGGTTCTGGTAAGCACAACAACTGGTCACTGAGCACAGACAACGGCATCCTGCTGCATGCTCCTGGCAAGACCCCTGAGCAGAACCTGCGTTTCGCCACCTTTATCGTTGAGACACTGATGGGTGTCTACAAGCACAACGGCTTGCTCAAAGCATCCATCATGAGTGCTACCAATGCCCATCGTCTGGGCGCCAACGAGGCACCTCCCGCTATTGTCTCATCATTCCTTGGCAAACAGGTTAGCGAACTGCTCGACCACATTGAGAAGGCTGATAAGGACTTCTTGGCTATGACTGGCAAACAGGGTCTGAAGATGGACATCCCCGAGATTCCTGAGTTGCTTATCGACAATACGGACCGCAACCGCACTTCACCTTTCGCCTTCACTGGCAACCGTTTTGAATTCCGTGCTGTGGGTTCTGAGGCCAACTGTGCCAGTGCCATGATAGCTCTGAACAGTGCCGTTGCTGAAGCCCTTGTCGACTTCAAGAAACGTGTGGATGCCCGTATTCCTGAATTCGAGAAGCAGCTGGCTGGTACCGAGCATAGCGCTAAGTTCCACGCTATCATTGATGTGCTTCGCGAGGATATCAAGACCTGTAAGCCCATCCGCTTCGATGGTAACGGCTATTCTGACGAGTGGGTCGTTGAGGCAGAGAAGCGCGGCTTGGATGTTGAGAAGAGCTGTCCGAAGATCTTCGAGCGCTATCTCGACAAGGAGAGCATTGATATGTTCGAGAGTCTGGGCGTAATGACCAAGAAGGAACTCGAGGCTCGCAACGAGGTGAAATGGGAGACCTACACCAAGAAGATTCAGATTGAAGCCCGCGTGCTGGGTGACCTGTCGATGAATCATATCATCCCAGTGGCTACCAGCTACCAGAGTGAACTGCTGAAGAATGTAGGTAACATGGCTGTTGTCTTCCCCATTGACACTGCCGACAAGCTCTCTTCTCGTAATAAGAAAATCATTCAGGAGATTGCTGAGCGCACCTCTGCTATCGAGAAGGGTGTCGAAGAACTCGTTGAAGCTCGCAAGAAAGCCAACAAAATTGATGGCGAACACGAGAAGGCCATCGCTTACCACGACAAGGTAGAGCCGAAGCTCGACGAGATCCGTTATCAGATTGATAAGCTGGAGCTGATCGTTGACGATGCCCTGTGGCCTCTGCCCAAATACAGAGAACTGCTATTCATAAGATAGTTATAATACATTGAACGTGTGTGTGAGGACCTGGTGCGGGTAGCATCGGGTCCTTTTTATGTATTTTTCTTTGTCTTTCTTCCACGCTTGACTTTCTTTTTTCCCTCATCGACTGCATCAAGCATGGACATTTGTTTTTCGTGCAGATAATTGTCGACGGTATAACCTTTCTCAGCTATTTTCAACAGCAGATAACGACGGGCAATCCATGTCTGGCGTAAATCAGGCAAAGCATTGTCTAAACGACGTGCTGCTTGTTTATTGCCTGTCTCCACTTTAGCAGAGAGCTCAATAGGTTTGCTGAGAATATTGCGCAACTGGTCATAGAAATATTCTGCACTACGCTTAACACGCTCCAGAAAATCGGCATCACGCAGTCCTTCGATAGACATCGACTGTATCTTCTGCTGCCAGCGTTCAGCAACAGTAATAACATGTTGACGAAGATCGAAGAGTGCTTGATCATGTAACTGTTTGAGGGAGGCATGGCTATGATAGAAAAACTCTGCAAAAAGTCGCACCAGTGACTCTTCCAAATAGAGTATAGAACGGAAGTCGAAGAGCTGGAGCAGCAAATAGCGCTCATACTCTTGTTTCAGCATAGGCAACTGTCGGATACTACGCTCCGCCTCGCTCTCTTGCTGTTCGATATAACTGTCGACGCGCTCATCGCTAATGACGGCACGAGGTTCCAAAGGCGTAGCAAGTACTAAGCCTTCAAGTGTACGGCAACGACTCAGAGCCACATACACCTGACCTGGAGCAAACGACTGATTAGCATCGATGATAGCGTGGTCGAACGTCAGTCCTTGACTTTTGTGAATGGTGATAGCCCATGCCAGTCGCAACGGTAACTGCTTGAAAGTGCCCTGCACTTCCGACTCAATCTCGCGCGTCTTCTCATTAAGCGTATAACGGGTATTTTCCCATTCCAATGGTTCCACCTCTATAGCGTTGGCATCACCATCGCAATAGACAGTAAGGTGCTTCTCGCCAGCCTCCATCACGCGTCCGATACGCCCATTATAATAGCGGTGTTCACCAGAAGGGTCGTTTTTCACAAACATCACCTGTGCACCTACCTTCAACTCCAAAATTTCTGCTGTGGGATAGGAATAGTCAGGAAAGGTTCCATTAATCTCTGCCCGATAGCTGTAAGATTGCGCTGGTAACTTCTGTAATTCGGACTCATTATAATAGTTGGCCAAATTGTTGTGTGTCGTCAGACGAATAGCTAACGGGCCATTAGCATTTAGCTGTTGGCTGTTAGCTATCACCCTGCTGTTCAGTTGTGCCAAGGTCTTTGTCGACGGATGTCCAGTGCGCACCTCGTTGAGCAGATTGATGAACGAAGCGTCCTGCTGACGATAGACATGATTCAGTTGGATGGTCACATAGTCTATCTGCTGCAAGGCCTTTGAACCAAAGAAATAAGGCGTATCATAGTAAGGCTTCAGCATACGCTCATCTTCAGGTGTAACAACAGGTGTCAGCTGTGCCAAATCACCTATCATCAACAGTTGCACACCTCCAAAAGGCAGCATGTGATCGCGAAAACGTCTTAACACTGCATCAATGGCATCCAGGAGGTCTGCACGTACCATAGAAATCTCGTCAATAATCAGCAGGTCGATAGAAGCAATGATTTTACGCTTCTCGCGACTAAAGTCGAATTTACTCTCTACCTTCGCACCAGGAACATATGGCGAGAAAGGCAATTGGAAAAAAGAATGGATGGTGACACCTCCTGCATTGATAGCCGCCACACCTGTCGGAGCCACTACTATAGGACGTTTACGTGACTGTTCTACGACCTTTTTTAAGAACGTTGTTTTACCCGTTCCTGCCTTACCTGTCAGGAATATGCTGTGGCCCGTATTCTCCACGAAGTCCCATGCAGTAAGCAACTCATTGTTTTGTTCCATGGATGCAAAAGTACGTTTTTTTATTGAAAAAAAGCTATAATAAGCCAAAAAAACTGTATCTTTGCAACGGAAAAACTTGCTAAACAGTCAACTATGGTGTCAACAATGATAAAACCTAAACTGCAATACTATGCGTTGGGCAATGATATCACTGCCTTTAGTACCACGCGTCAAGGCGGCTATAGCAAGGGATGCTATGGCGAATTCAACATCAACAGCTACTGCGGAGACGAAGAGGACACCATTAGAAAGAACCGTGAAGCGCTCTGCACACTGTTAGGAATTGACGACAACTGTTTAATCATGCCCCATCAGGTGCATCTGACGGAGATGATTACCATCGATGACGCTTTTTTTCGGCTGCCTGTCATTGAGCGTCAGCAGGCACTGGACGGTGTTGATGCACTGATGACTGATATCGAGAATGTATGTATAGGCGTCTCTACTGCCGACTGTATTCCTGTACTGCTTTATGATGCTAAGCATCGTGCTGTCTGTGCCATTCATGCAGGGTGGCGAGGTACCGTGAAGCGTATTACAGAGCAGGCTTTAAAAAGAATGACTGCCATTTATGGCTCCCGTCCTCAAGATATCGTTGCCCAAATAGGTCCTGGCATCCATCTTGACAGCTTTGAGGTAGGCGATGAAGTCTATGAGTCTTTCGCTGAAGAAGGCTTTCCAATGGAGCTAATCAGCACAAGACGGGAAAAATGGCACATTGACCTGCCAACATGTAATCGCCTACAACTCGAGGCAATGGGCGTTCCTACCCGACATATCGCAGTCTCTCCCGTTTGTACGTTTAAGCAGACCGATACTTTTTTCTCTGCCCGTCGCCTGGGTATCCATTCAGGCCGTATTTTCACTGCTATCATCTTACACCACCATTGTTAATGACAAATTGGTGTCTTGCTCTGAAAAATAAATGGAAATTTGGTCATATCATAGAAAATATGTAACTTTGCGCACTAATATAATGTAGAAAACAAAAATAAAATACAATATCGTTATGGAATACAACTTCAGAGACATTGAGCAGAAATGGCAAAAGCGATGGGTGGAGATGAAAACCTACCGCGTTAAGGAAGACCCTACGAAAAAGAAATTCTATGTATTGAACATGTTCCCCTACCCTTCTGGTGCGGGACTTCACGTGGGACATCCATTAGGTTACATCGCCTCGGACATCTATGCACGCTTCAAGCGCTTGCAGGGTTATAACGTACTGAACCCTATGGGTTACGATGCATACGGACTGCCTGCTGAGCAGTATGCTATCCAGACCGGTCAGCACCCTGAGAAAACCACTGTTGAGAACATCAACCGCTATCGCTCACAGCTGGACAAGATTGGCTTCTCGTTCGACTGGGAACGCGAGGTACGCACCTGCGACCCCATCTATTACAAGTGGACGCAGTGGGCCTTCCAGCGCATGTTCAAGAGCTACTACAGCACCTCGTCGCACAAGGCTCAGCCCACCATCAAGCTCATTGAGCACTTCGAACTGATGGGTACGGAGGACTGTCATGCCTTAGGAACTGAAGAACTGCACTTCACGGCTGCTGACTGGCACAACTTCTCGGAGAAAAAGAAGCAGGAAGTGCTGATGAACTATCGTATTGCCTATCTGGCAGAGACAATGGTTAACTGGTGTCCTGCATTGGGTACCGTATTAGCCAACGACGAGGTTATCAATGGTGTCTCTGAGCGTGGTGGCTATCCTGTAGAACAGAAGAAGATGCGTCAGTGGTGTCTGCGCGTCTCAGCTTATGCCCAGCGCCTGTTGGACGGCTTGGAAGATATTGACTGGACTGACTCTCTGAAAGAGACTCAGCGCAACTGGATTGGTCGCTCTGAAGGTACAGAAGTAGAGTTCAACGTGGCTGACTCAGACAAGCATTTCACCATCTTCACCACGCGTGCAGACACGATGTTTGGAGTGACCTTCATGGTGCTGGCACCAGAAAGTGACCTCGTTGCTGAGTTGACAACAGCTGAGCAGAAGGCAGAAGTAGAGAAATACCTTGACTATGTCAAAAAGCGCACAGAGCGCGAGCGACAGATGGATCACAAGGTAACGGGTGTATTCTCTGGAAGCTATGCCATCAATCCGTTTACCGACGAGAAGATTCCTATCTGGATTTCTGAATATGTGTTGGCTGGATATGGTACAGGTGCTATCATGGCAGTACCTGCCCACGATAGTCGTGACTATGCTTTTGCCAAGCACTTCAACCTACCTATCATTCCACTGATTGAGGGTGCTGACGTCAGTGAGGAGAGCTACGATGCCAAGGAAGGTATCGTCTGCAACTCAGCCAGCTCAAAGTTCTCACTCAATGGCTTAACAGTCAAGGAAGCCATTGCTGCCACAAAGAAATATGTGACAGAACACAACCTGGGTCGCGTAAAGGTGAACTACCGTCTGCGTGATGCCATCTTCTCTCGCCAGCGCTACTGGGGTGAGCCATTCCCCGTTTACTACAAGGACGACATGCCTTATATGATTCCCAAGGAGTGTCTGCCTTTGGAGCTGCCAGAGATTGACAAATACCAGCCCACAGAAACTGGTGAGCCCCCATTGGGACGCGCCAAACACTGGGCTTGGGACACCAAGACCGATACAGTGGTCGATTGTTCGGCTATCGACAACAAGTCCGTCTTCCCCTTGGAACTGAACACGATGCCTGGCTTTGCAGGCTCTTCAGCATACTACCTGCGCTATATGGACCCCAAGAACGAGAAGGCACTGGTTAGCAAGGACGCTGACGAATACTGGCGCAACGTTGACCTCTATGTAGGTGGTACAGAGCACGCTACCGGTCATCTGATCTATTCTCGTTTCTGGAACAAGTTCCTCTATGATTCTGGCTACTCTTGCGAGGATGAGCCCTTCAAGAAGCTGGTTAACCAGGGTATGATTCAGGGTCGTTCTAACTTCGTTTATCGTATCGAGGACGAGGGCGCTGACAAGGGTAAGTTCGTCAGTCTCAACTTGCGTGGCAACTACAAGGACACCACTCCTATCCACGTTGACGTGAATATCGTATCTGCCGATGTGCTTGATATTGAGGCATTTAAGACTTGGCGCCCAGAATACAACAACGCTGAGTTTATCTTGGAAGACGGCAAATATATCTGCGGATGGGCTGTAGAGAAGATGTCTAAGTCGATGTTCAACGTAGTCAATCCAGATATGATTGTCGAGAAGTATGGTGCTGACACATTGCGTCTGTACGAAATGTTCCTGGGTCCTGTAGAACAGTCGAAGCCTTGGGACACCAATGGTATCGATGGTTGTCACCGATTCCTGAAAAAGTTCTGGGCTCTCTACTATGGCAACAGCCGCGACAATGCTGACGCTATCATCGTAGACGATGCAGAGCCTTCGAAGGAGTCGCTGAAGAGCGTTCATAAGCTTATCAAGAAGGTGACACAGGACATTGAGGTATTCTCATACAATACCTCTATCTCTGCCTTCATGATTTGCGTGAACGAGCTAGCTCAGCAGAAGTGCAAGAACCGCGAACTGCTGAAGACGCTGGTTATCCTCATAGCTCCCTTCGCACCACACATTGCTGAAGAGCTATGGGAAGCACTGGGAGAGCAGGGTAGTGTCTGCGACGCTAAGTGGCCTACATGGAACGAAGAGTATCTGGTAGAGAACACTGTCAAGCTGGGTGTAGCCTTTAACGGTAAGACCCGCTTCGATATGGAATTTGCCGCTGATGCAGACAACGATACCATCCAAAAGACGGTATTGGCTGACGAGCGTGCTCAAAAGTACATTGAGGGAGACATCATCAAGGTTATCATCGTCCCGAAGCGTATGGTGAACATCGTTTTTAAGAAGTAAATGACTATTGATCATAAAATCATCTTGAACGAGGTCAAGGACTATATGTTTATAGCCCTTGGCCTTGCCATTTATACGATTGCCTTTACGGTATTCCTAATGCCGTATGAGATCGTAGCTGGTGGTGTAACGGGTCTTTCGGCCATTATCTACTACGCCACAGGTTTCCATCTGGAGAATACCTACATCATCATCAACGGCTTGCTACTCATCGTTGCTCTGAAGATACTGGGTGTGAAGTTTCTGATGAAGACCATCTTTGCCATCTTCACGCTTTACTTCATGCTGGTCATAGCCCAAGACTTAATACCCAAACAGGCGAATGGGCTGCCCTTCAAACTGATGGGCGAGGGACAGGACTTTATGTCGATGATTATAGGCTGCGTCATGACGGGTATTGCACTTGCCACCGTCTTCTTGAACAATGGTTCAACGGGTGGTACAGATATTATTGCGGCTTCCGTCAACAAGTACCATAACGTGTCGCTGGGTAGCGTGCTGATAGCTGCAGACTTCTGTATTATCGGCTCGTGTATGTTCTTTCCACAATTCGGCACCTACATGGAGCGCGCCCACAAAGTGATGTTCGGCTT
>OMQN01000074.1 GCA_900313235.1 uncultured Prevotellaceae bacterium
TGCTGCAAAACCTCCCCAACCCCTCCCAAGGAGGGGCTCCCATACTTCCACTCAATAAAAAAGAACGCATTGCCGTCATCGGTCCGAATGCTGATAACGAACCCATGATGTGGGGTAACTATAATGGTACGCCCAACAAGACCGTCACAATCCTTGACGGTATCAAGGCCAAACAGAAAAAGGTGGTCTATTTCCCTGGTTGTGACCTGACCTATGACAAGGTCATGGAGTGCCACCTGGCTACAGAGTGTACGACCCCTGACGGCAAGAAGGGTCTGAAGGGTACCTTCTGGACGAACACGGAGTGGAAGGGCAAACCTTTCACCACCGAGTATTATACCAAACCGCTGGCAGTGACCACCAATGGCATGCATGTCTTTGCCGCTAACCTGCCTATTGAGGACTTCTCGGCCAAGTATGAGACGACCTTCGCCCCGAAGGAGGCTGGTGAGTATGTGTTGAACGTAGAGGGTACTGGTGAGTTTGAGGTGCTGGTGAACGGCAGTCGTAAGGCTTACCACCGCATCTGGCGTTCTACCCCCACCCGTACCGTACTGACGGCAAAGGCTGGCGAGAAGTTCCAGGTAGAGGTACGCTTCAAGACCGTCAAGACGTGGGGCGCAGGCATGAAGATTGATATTGCTCGCGAACTGCCCATCGATTACCAGCAGACCATCGCCCAGCTGAAGGGTATCGACAAGGTTATCTTTGTCGGCGGTATTGCTCCCAGTCTGGAAGGCGAGGAGATGCCTGTCAACATCGAAGGTTTCAAGGGCGGCGACCGTACCAATATCGAACTGCCCAAGGTGCAGCGCGACTTTCTGAAAGCGCTGAAGGCTGCCGGCAAACAGGTTATCTTCGTCAACTGTTCCGGTTCGGCTATTGCCTTAGAGCCAGAGATGCAGACGTGCGACGCCATCGTCCAGGCATGGTATCCTGGTCAGGAGGGCGGAACGGCTGTTGCTGACGTGCTCTTCGGCGATGTTAACCCCAGCGGTAAGTTGCCCGTCACCTTCTATAAGCGTAGCGACCAGTTGCCCGACTATGAGGACTACTCCATGAAGGGACGTACCTATCGTTACTTCAATGATGCCCTGTTCCCCTTCGGTTATGGCCTGAGCTATACCACCTTTGAGATGGGAGAGGCCAGCAGTACCGTGGATGGCAATTCTGTCGTCCTCACCGTTCCCCTCAAGAACACCGGCAAGCGCGACGGTACAGAGATTGTTCAGGTGTATATCCGCAACACCGCCGATAAGGAGGGACCGCTGAAGACGCTGCGTGCTTTCAAGCGTGTCGACGTGAAGGCAGAACAGAAGGTGACAGAGACGATACGACTCAGCCGCGAGAGTTTTGAGGGTTGGGATAGCGAGACGAATACCATGCGTTTCGTACCCGGCACTTATGAGATCTTCGTAGGTAACAGTTCTGCGGACAAAGACCTGCAGTGTCTAACCATACAAATACAATAATCAACCCCTTTTACATGATGAAAAAACTATTAGTACTCATCTCCATGGTATGTTCCTTGCCGCTGGCGGCACAGGATTATAAGCTGTGGTATGACAAACCTGCCGCACACTGGCTGGAGGCATTGCCTGTCGGCAACTCACAGATGGGCGCCATGATCTATGGCGGTACCGATACCGAGGAGATACAACTCAACGAAGAAACCTTCTGGAGCGGTTCGCCCCATGACAACGACAGTCCTGCAGCCAAGGCCCACCTGCAAGAGGTGCGCGACAGCATCTTTGCCGGTAAGGAAGAGGCTGCCCACAAGATTATCGACCAGTATTTCTTCAAGGGTCCTCACGGCATGCGTTTCCTGCCGGTGGGTAGCGTAAAACTGACGTTAGGTCACAAAGACGTGACGGACTACCGTCGCGAACTGAACATCGGTACGGCACTGAATACCACCTCTTATGACTATAAGGGTGTGAAGTACGAGCGTACTGTTTTTGCCTCGCTTGCCGACCATGCCGTCATCGTACGACTGACAGCCTCGAAGAAGGGCGCCTTGTCGTTTGACGTAGCGTTCGGAAGTCCTTTGGAAAACAAGGTCGCTACGGGCGATGGCCTCCTGACGGCTACCGTCAAGAATGCCGAGCATGAAGGCATCAAGGGCGGTCTCACTGCCGAGTGCCGTGTAAAGATAGAAACCGACGGTCGCTGCAATGGTGCCAGCGTCGCCGGTGCTACGACGGCTACGCTGTATATCGTCGCCGCCACCAACTATGTGAACTACCACGACATCAGCGGCAACCCTGCGCAGAAGAATGATGCCACCCTGCTTGCCCTGCAGGGAAGAAGCTACAAGCAGTTGCTGAAGCGACACGAACGGGCCTACAAGGAGCAGTATGACAGGGTGAGCCTGGTGTTGGGACCCGCAGGAAAAACTGCGGGAGTAGTGGTTAATGCAGGAAAACCTGCGGGAGTAGTGGAGGCTGCTGCGCTGCCTACCGACCAGCGTCTGGCGCGTTTCGACGGTAGCGACCTGGGACTCGTAGCCCTGATGATGCAGTACGGCCGTTACCTGCTGATATCCTCGTCGCAGCCTGGCGGTCAGGCTGCCAATTTGCAAGGTATGTGGAACGACAAGCCCTATGCCATGTGGGACTCGAAATACACCATCAATATCAATGCTGAGATGAACTACTGGCCGTCGCTGGTGGGTAACCTCGTAGAGAACCAGGAACCATTGTTGTCAATGATTCGTGACCTCAGCGAGACGGGTCGTAAGACGGCAGAGGTGATGTATGGCTGTAAGGGTTGGGTGGCCCACCACAATACTGACCTGTGGCGTGTTGCCGGACCTATCGACGGTACCACATGGGGCATGTTCCCCACAGGTGGAGCCTGGTTGACGACCCACATCTGGCAGCAGTACCTGTTTACAGGCGACAAGCAGTTGTTGCGCGACTATTACCCCGTAATGAAGGGTGCTGCCGACTTCCTGCTGGACTACCTGGTGGCTCATCCGCAATATGGCTGGCTCGTCACTGCACCGACGGTGTCACCGGAGCATGGTCCCATCGGTAAGCATACCACGGTGACAGCAGGCTCTACCATGGACAACCAGATTGTCTTCGACGTGCTGAGTCAGACGGCCCAGACCGCCAGTATCCTTGGCGAAGATGCCTCTTACATCAGTCGTCTTACCGCTGCCCTCGCCAAGTTGCCTCCCATGCAGATTGGTCAGCACGGTCAGTTGCAGGAGTGGCTGTGGGACGGTGACGACCCCAACGACCAGCATCGTCATGTGTCTCACCTCTATGGACTGTATCCCTCTAACCAGATATCGCCGTTTACGCACCCCGACCTTTATAGTGCTGCCGCCACCACACTGACGCAGCGTGGTGACCAGGCAACGGGATGGAGTCTGGGATGGAAGACCAACCTGTGGGCACGTCTGTTGGATGGCAACCATGCCTTCCTGATTATTAAGAACATGCTCCGCATTCTGCCGGAAGACCGGAAGATGAGAGAGTATCCCGACGGCCGTACCTATCCCAACCTCTTTGATGCCCATCCGCCCTTCCAGATTGACGGTAACTTCGGTGTGGCTGCCGGTATCTGTGAGATGCTGTTGCAGAGTCACGACGGTGCCGTACACCTGTTGCCCGCCCTGCCCGACGACTGGCAGCAGGGGAGCGTCAAGGGACTGAGAGCCCGTGGCGGTTTCATCGTCGATGAAGAATGGAGCGAGGGAAAGCTTTGTTCAACGACCATTCGCAGTACTATCGGTGGTACGCTGCGCCTGCGCTCGTATGTACCGTTGAAGGGTAAGGGCCTTCGCCCTGCCAAGGGCGACTGTCCTAACTCCTTGCTGGCACCGGCTACTATCAAGCAGCCGTTGCATTCTCCTGAGCTGAAATCGTTCGAGAACAAGGTGCTGCCGACGGTCTATGAGTATGACCTTGACACCACTGCAGGAAAAACCTATAAGCTGAAGATATAATGAGAAAGAGTCTATTGATGACAGCCGCCCTGCTGTTGACAACCGCTGCTTGGGCGCAGGAAATGAAGGTGGAGTTTATGACACCCTCCATCGTGCATGTAGTAAAAGGTGAACCCACCAAGAGTCTTGTTGTCATTGCCAAGCCTGAACAGGTGAAGGTGACACAGAAAGGCAATACGTGGAAGAGCAGCGAACTGACGGTAAAGCTCGAACCCGAGACGCAGACTCTGGTCTTTATGACGAGCAAGGGTAAGGTGCTCCTGAAGGAAAAGGGCATCAGTATGGTGCGTAAGAACGAATATGAGTTCGAGGTCAGTCAGAGTTTCTTCCTTGACAAGGATGAGGCTATCTACGGTCTGGGTACCATCCAGAATGGTAAGATGAACCGTCGTGGTGAGAAGAAACGTATGGAGCAGTCGAACCTGGAGGACTTCCAGAACGTGTTGCAGAGCATCAAGGGCTGGGGACTCTATTGGGAGAACTATTCGCCCACGCTGTTTGAGGATAACGCTCAGGGAATGACGTTTACTTCTGAGGCTGGTCAGGGTATTGATTATTACTTTATGTATGGCGGCAGTGCTGACGGTGTCATCGCTCAGATGCGCCATCTGACAGGTGATGTGCCGATGTTCCCCCTGTGGACCTACGGTTTCTGGCAGTCGAAGGAACGCTATAAGACCGCTGCGGAGACAGAGAGTATCGTTGACCAGTACCGTGCGCTGCACGTTCCCTTGGATGGTATCATCCAGGACTGGCAGTACTGGGGTTCTAACTACTTGTGGAATGCCATGGACTTCCTGTCAGAAGATTTCGTCAATGGTCCGCAGATGATCAAGAACGTACACCGTAAGCATGCCCACTTCATGATTTCTATCTGGGCCAGCTTCGGTCCGCAGACCCAGCAGTACCGTGAACTGGCAGAGAAGAATCTGCTGTTGCCCTTTGAAACATGGCCGCAGAGCGGACTGTCGCATATCTGGCCGCCACGCAAGGACTATCCGTCGGGCGTGAAGGTGTATGATGCCTTCAGTCCTGAGGCCCGTGCCATCTACTGGAAGCACCTGAAGCGCCTCTATGACTATGGCACTGATGCGTGGTGGATGGACTCTACCGATCCCGACTTCTTCAATCCAAGAGAGTCTGATTATGCTCATCCAGTTTATGGCGGCACCTGGCGCTCACAGCGTAACGCCTTCCCGTTGG
Organism: uncultured Prevotellaceae bacterium; assembly: GCA_900313235.1. Classification (GTDB taxonomy): domain Bacteria; phylum Bacteroidota; class Bacteroidia; order Bacteroidales; family Bacteroidaceae; genus Prevotella. The sequence goes on from OMQN01000074.1 coordinate 5,162, forward strand.
AGACGGTTCGTGGCATCTATCAGGCACAGCGAAAAGAAGCTAATAGCCAACAGCCAACAGCTAATAGCCAGAAACGTATCTTCATCATGACACGCTCCAGCTATGCCGGTCAGCAGCACTATGGGTCGAATATGTGGAGTGGAGACGTCAACTCATCGTGGGACATGCTGCGCAAGCAGGTCCCTGCCGGTCTGAGTTTCTCGCTGACGGGCAATCCCAACTTCAATACCGATATCGGCGGTTTCTTCTGTAATGCCTACAATACCCTCGGCCCTGCCTCGGCACCCCGCAATCCGCAGTACCAGGAACTCTATGTGCGCTGGATGCAGTATGGACTGTTCTGTCCCGTCTTCCGTAGTCATGGTGCTGATGCTCCCCGTGAGATTTGGCAGTTTGGCAAGAAAGGTGAACCCGTATACGACGCTATCGAGAAGCAGATCCGCCTGCGCTATCGTCTGCTACCTTACCTGTATAGCACCGCCTGGCAGGTGACCAGTAACAACGACAGCTATATGCGTCCGCTGTTTGCCGACTTCGCTCAAGACAAGACCGTCTGGAATATGACTGACGAGTTTATGTTTGGCCGTAGCATCCTCGCTGCTCCTATCGTTGAGCCGCAGTATACGGAGGAGAAGATCATCCGTACCGATGCTATGACGGGGTGGGATAGGAAGGATAATTCCGACGGGGAAACCGTCGGACACGTTGACTGGACGGCTGCGAAGACCGCTGTGAAGTATCTGCCCAAGGGCACTACTTGGTATGACTACTGGACAAACAAACCATACAAGGGAGGACAGCGTGTGACGATTACAACCACGTTCGACCGCGTACCGATGTTTGTACGTGCCGGCAGCATCCTGCCCCTCGGTCCAGAGATGCAGTATGTCGGCGAGAAGTCCTGGGACCATCTGGAGTTGCGCGTCTATCCTGGAGCAGACGGTAGTTTTACGCTTTACGAAGACGAAGGCGACAACTACAACTACGAGAAAGGTGCGTACAGTGTCATCCAGTTTAGCTGGAACGAAAAGACCCGTACGCTGTCCATCGGCAATCGCCAAGGACGCTATCCCGGTATGCTGCAGAACCGTCAGTTTACGGTGGTGCTGCCCGATGGCAAACAGCAGACCGTCCATTACGACGGAACCATGCAGACTGTCCGATTCTGACAATAAGGAACGGATAGCCCGCTCATGATACATCAGCTAAAGAGTTTGTAACACCAGCAATTGCGGGTGTTACAAACTTTTTGTATCTTTGCAAGCGTAATTTGATTGAACTATTAACTAAACAAACATCACACAAATGAAACAGACTTTTAAGACCGTTCTGGCCATCGTGTTGGCCATGAATTGTTTGGGTTCTTGGGCACAGTGGGGCGCTCCCGCTGATCCTAATCCAACAGTGAAACTGAAGGACGCCTACAAGAATTACTTTCTGATTGGCGTTGCTCTCAATCAGCGAAATGTTAGCGATGACAAGCAGATTGCTCTGGTAAAGAGTGAATTCAGCAGCATCACTGCCGAGAATGATATGAAGCCCGGTGAGTTGCATCCCAAAGAGGGTGTATGGAACTTCGAGAAGGCCGACAAGATTGCCAACTTCTGCCGTCAGAACGGTATCAAGCTGCGTGGTCACTGCCTCTGCTGGCACTCACAGTTTGCTGACTGGATGTTCACTGACAAGAAGGGCAAGGAAGTGAAGAAGGAAGTGTTCTACCAGCGTCTGCGTGAGCACATCCATACGGTGGTGAACCGTTATAAGGATGTCGTTTATTGCTGGGACGTGGTGAACGAGGCTATTGAGGACAATCCTCGTCCTTCCTTCGCTAACGGCAAGTTCACTCCTGGCAGTCCTTATCGTCAGAGTCGCCACTTCAAGCTCTGCGGTGACGAGTTCATTGCCAAGGCTTTTGAATTTGCCCGCGAGGCTGACCCCAACGCACTGCTGTTCTATAACGACTACAACGAGTGTGACCCCGGCAAGCGTGATCGCATCTTTGACATGGTGAAGAAGATGAAGGACGCCGGTGTACCCATTGATGGTATCGGTATGCAGGGACACTACAATGTCTATGGACCTACTGAGGAGGAGATTGATGCGGCCATCACCAAGTATTCAACCATCGTGAAGCATATCCATGTGACCGAGCTCGATATCCGTATGAATACCGAGATGGGTGGTCAGCTGCGCTTCTCTCGTGGTGAGGCTAAGCCTGTTGCCGGCTATATGAACACCCTGCTGACCGACCAGTACAATCGTGTCTTCAAGGTATTCCGTAAGCATAAGGATGTCATCGACTGTGTGACGTTGTGGAACCTCGGTGACCGCGACTCTTGGCTGGGTGTTAACAATCACCCCCTGCCTTTCGACGAGAACTACAAGCCCAAGCAGGCTTACTATGCTATCAAGAACTTTGACGCTAAGCTCGACAATGCCGTTCCCAAGGAGGACTTTGTGCCCAATCCTTGCAACCAGCCTGGTCAGGAGTGGCCGAAGGTTAACAGCGAGGGCTATGCCCGCTTCCGTGTTGAGGCTCCCGATGCCAAGTCAGTGATTGTCAGCCTTGGTCTTGGTGGCCGTGGCGGTACAGTGCTGCGCAAGGACAAGAACGGTGTGTGGACTGGTACTACCGAAGGTCCGATGGATCCAGGTTTCCACTACTATCACCTGACTATCGACGGTGGCGTATTCAACGACCCCGGTACGCATAACTACTTCGGCAGCTGCCGTTGGGAGAGCGGTATCGAGATTCCTGCCGCTGATCAGGACTTCTATGCTTATCGCAAGGACATTCCTCATGGAAACATCCAGCAGGTTACCTTCTGGTCTGAGAGCACTGGTAAGATGCAGACCGCCAATGTCTATCTGCCTAATGGCTATGGCAAACTCGTCAAGGGTAAGAATGGCAAACTCGAGCAGAAGCGCTATCCTGTGCTCTATCTGCAGCACGGATGGGGTGAGAACGAGACCAGCTGGCCTGTACAGGGTAAGACTGGCATCATCATGGACAACATGATTGCTGACGGTAAGATCAAACCCTTCATCGTTGTCATGGCCTATGGTCTGACCAACGACTTCAAGTTCGGTTCCATCGGTAAGTTTACTGCCGAGGAGTTCGAGAAGGTGCTCATCGATGAGCTCATCCCCCATATCGATGCCAACTTCCTGACCAAGGCTGACAAGTGGAACCGTGCCATGGCCGGTCTGTCTATGGGTGGCATGGAAACCAAGCTCATTACCCTGCGTCGTCCTGAGGTCTTTGGCTACTGGGGACTGCTCAGCGGTGGCCAGTATGCTCCTGAGGAAATCAAGGATCCGAAGGCTGTCCGCGTAATCTTCGAGAGCTGCGGATCTAAAGAGAATCCTGCTGGCATCAACAAGAGTGTAGAATCACTGAAGGCTGCCGGCTTCAATGCCCACGGCTATATATCTGAGGGTACTGCTCATGAATTCCTGACATGGCGTCGTAGCTTGAAGGAGATGGCTCCATTGCTGTTTAAGTAAAATGTGAAGAGTGAAAAGTGAATAACTGTTCATGAGAAAATCGATATTATCAACACTAGTTCTGTGCTTGGCGGCTTCTGCTGCTCAAGCACAGAACCCTATTATCCGCGACCAGTTCACTGCCGACCCTACGGCACGCGTATTTAATAATAAGGTGTACCTGTACCCGTCGCACGACATCCTGCCGCCTGCTGGTCAGCGACAGGACTGGTTCTGTATGGAGGACTACCATGTCTTCTCGTCAGAGAACCTTACCGACTGGACAGACCACGGAGTGATTGTCACCCAGAACAAGGTACCCTGGGTGCGTCCTGACTCTTATTCCATGTGGGCTCCCGACTGTGTGGAGCGCAATGGTAAGTACTATTTCTATTTCCCCTCAGCACCTAAAGACGGTCGTGGCTTTGGCGTTGGTGTGGCTATTGCCGACCGTCCCGAAGGACCGTTCGTCTGTGAGCCGGAACCCATCAAGGGCATCAATGGTATCGACCCCTGTGTGCTCCAGGCTTCTGACGGCAATGCCTACATCTTCTGGGGTGCAGGCCGTTGTGCCAAGCTCAAGCCCAACATGAAGGAGCTGGCTGACGATACCCCCAAGGAGAAAGTCAAGTGGGGCAACCGTGAGTTTGAGATGCTGGGTGTCAACTGTCTGAAAGACCTGCCCAACCGTCAGGCAGAGGGCCCCTTTGCCTTTGAGGCTAACGGTTGGTATTACCTGACCTATCCGTATGTCCGTGAGAATACGGAGGTGCTTGGTTACGCGATGAGTAAGAACCCCATGGGACCTTATGAGTATAAGGGCTTGATTATGCCCGAGCATGAGAATGGCTGTTGGACCAACCACCACAGCATCGTCAACTACAAGGGACAGTGGTACCTGTTCTATCATCAGAACGCCTTCTCGCCCCGTGATGACAAGCGTCGCTCTGTACAGATTGACAAGTTGTACTTCAATGCCGACGGTACCATCAGGGAGGTGAAGAAGACCATGCGTGGCGTTGGTATCAACAAGGCTACCGAGAAGATAGAGATTGACCGCTACAGCACTGCCAGCAGTGATGTGACGACAGCGCTCATCGATACTGTCAATACTTTCCGCAGCTATCAGGCTACCCTGCCTAAGAAGGGCAGTTGGCTGCACTATGCCGACGTAGACTTCACTCCTATCACCGATGCCTACCTCATTGTCAATGCCAAGGCTGGTGGTAATACCGAATTCTGCATCCGTGAGAAGAATGCCAAGGGTAAGGTTATTGCCCGTGTGACGATGAATGTCGTCACCCAGATGGGGCAGTTCCGTCGTGACCAGTCGGGTCAGTGGCTCACACAGACCGTCAATCTGGAGTATGTGCCCAAGGGTGTGACCGATTTGTGTGTTACCTGTGAGGGGGATGCAGATGTCAGCATCAACTGGATTCAGTTCAAGAACCGCAACAACTACTTCCAGCCTGTTGCTGCCAATGCCGCAGCAGCACAGCCTGACGCTAACGGTTTTATCCGTCGCTGGATGTTGCTGGAGCCCATCGACTATAACGTACGTTCCAACACCATTCTGACAGAGAGCTATCTCAATGAGAACCTCAGCAAGCAGTATTTCAAGGGACAGTTTGACAACAAGAAACTGCCGCGCGACGGTGAGAAGGTCACCGCCACAGGTATTGCCCTTGCTGGTGGACCGAGAGATACGAGAATGCAGGCAGGTCCAGCACAGACCAAAGAGGTCAAGCAGACCCTGCGCTGGCATGCTCTGGAGAGTAGTACCTATAATGTCAAGGTGTTCCGCTTTGCTGAGTCGTACGGCTGTCAGCCTTACAACTCTCTCTTCTGGGGTGTCACCGTCATTGACTGTCCTGAGGATATGGACGGTGTCCGTCTGGCCATCGGTTCGAATGGCGCCTCTATGTGGTGGCTCAACGGTGAGCGTGTGCTGACACTGGACGGCGACCGCCGTATGGTGGAAGACGACTGCGTATCACAGCGTCTGTCGCTGAAGAAGGGTCGTAACATTCTGCGCTTTGCACTGGTCAACGGTCCTGGCTTGAGCGATCTGTGCGCCCGATTCATTGACGAGCAATCTAACCCTGTAAAGAACTATTCAATCAAAGTACAATAAGATGAAAAGACTATATACATTCTTGGCGGCACTTGCTGTTTTTACTGCCGCCAATGCGCAAGTGAGCGCCCGGGTGGCGGTGCTGCCCCCGACATGCTGAAGATTGGTGACCGCTATCTCTGCATCTATGGTGCTACGGGTGGTGGCCTCTTCGGTGGCCATAACGGTCGCATCCTTACCATGTGGAATAAAACCCTCGACCCGAAGTCGCCCGACTTCAAGTGGTCGACAGCTATTGAGGTGGCTTCGTCCGACGGTATGGAGGACTGCGATGCCATCGACCCCTGTCTGTTGCTCGATCCTACCACCGGTCGTCTATGGGCTACCTATGGTACCTACTTTGGTAATATCCGCCTCATCGAGCTCGACCCCAAGACTGGCGAGCGCGTCAAGGGCAACGTAGAGAAGGATGTCGCCATCGACTGTGAGGCCAGCGCCCTGATGTACAAGGACGGCTGGTACTACCTGTTGGGAACCCACGGCACCTGCTGTGATGGTGTCAACTCTACCTATAATATCGTGGTGGGCCGTTCTCGTTCGGTGGAAGGTCCCTACGTAGATAATGTCGGTCGTGACATGTTCCATGGTGGTGGCCGTATGGTGATTGCCGCCGGTGATCGTGCCACTGGTGCCGGCCACTTTGGCCGTTACATTATCGACGAAGGCGTCGAGGTGATGTCGTTCCACTGGGAGGCAGACTTCGATATGGGTGGCCGTAGCGTCCTTGCCGTCCGTCCTATCGTGTGGAAGAACGGCTGGCCTGTTGCTGGCGATCGCTTCCGTGGCGGTACCTTTGCCATCGAGTCAGAGCGCCGTGGCTACTCACTGGAGATGGCCGTCGATTTTGTACGCATCCAACAGGAACGTCAGCGCTGGAGCAACCGCAACCAGATGGAACAGCCCATCAAACCTGTCCCCAACCAAAAGTTGGAAGAGGTTGTCGGTACCTGGCCTGCTGCCGATGTCCCCGTGGCCGTACGTTGTAGCGACTATATGTTCCGTCCCCACCAGCGCTGGGACATCCAGCCCGTGGAGAAGGCTGGCGGTTACCTGAGCAATCCTTATTTCAAGATTACAATTGCCGGTACCGACCGTGCGCTGACAGCTACTGCCGACAAGGAGTTGGCTACTGTTGCCTTTAATGGTGGCGACGAGCAACTCTGGCGCATTGAGCAACTGACTGACGGTACCTACCGCATCATGCCTAAGAAGATTCCTGGCATGGAGGGCGTCAACACTCGCTATTGTCTCTATTCGGCTGCCGACAGTACACCGACGCTGGCCGTTTACGACTTTAGCAGTGACAACTCAAAGTGGAACATCCGTAATCACTAATCAAAACACTATAATGAAACGACTTCTTTTATCATACCTCTTACCTCTTACCTCTTCCTTCTGTTTGGCGCAGAACCCCTTTGTGCAGACATGGTTTACCAGTGACCCTGCACCGATGGTACATA
>OMQN01000174.1 GCA_900313235.1 uncultured Prevotellaceae bacterium
TTCCTGCTTGGCGAACATGCCAGGTTCATCACAGGCACCGACCTGCTCATCGACGGTGGTGTCATCGCTGCCATCCGCACAGGAGAATACAAACTGGGATAACATAATTGAGTTCTTAAAGTTCCCGTTGCTTGGTTGTTTGTTGACTTATTATTTTGGCACATTTACAAAACTTTTCGCTACATTTATAAAGGATTATCTGCCTTTTTCTTTATATCTTTGCATCGATAACATAAAACCAGTAAATGACAAAACAATAAATAAACGATGAACAACCATCTGAAACATCTTCTGATGACCTTGCTGCTCTGCTCAGGTGCAGCACAGGTCATCGCCCAGACAACAGCAACGGTGCGGCTCGACGCACAGGGTAAACACCAGCGTATTACGGGCTTCGGCGGATTCGTCTGCTCGCCACAGTTCACCTACAACCACATGTCGACCGCCGAGATAAAACGAGTGTGGGGAGAGACCAGCACCGTGGGCTGTAACATCATGCGCCTCTACATTCCTATCGGCAGGAATGCGTGGAGCCAGTCGCTCGCCACGGCAAAGACAGCCAAGCAAATGGGACTCATCGTCTTTGCCTCACCATGGGGACAGCCCGCAGAGTGGAAGACCAACGGCACCATCAATGCCAAGAACAGCGACGGCACGACGGGTAAGCTGAAGCGTGAGAACTGGCCCGACTATGCCAAGTATCTGGAGGACTATGTGCAGTACCTGCGGCAGAACGGCGTGGAGCTGGATGCCATCTCCATCCAGAACGAGCCCGACTGGCCTGCCGAGTATGCCGGATGCCTGTGGTCTGCATCGGAGATAGCTGAGTTCGTGAAGACCTACGGTCGTACCATCAGCTGCAAGATTATGGCTCCCGAGACACTCGCCGTCAGCGACAACTACGCCAATGCACTGAACAAGACCGACGTCCTTGACTGCTTCGACATCTACGGCGGTCACCAGTACGGCGGTATCCAGTCGGCATACAAGAACCTCGCCAAGAAAGGCAAGGAGATATGGATGACCGAGTATCTCATCAACTGGAACGAGGCAGAAGGCAACACGCGCAACTTCGACTTCTCGAAAGACTTTTTCAACTTCTTCCGTGCCATCAACACCTGTATGCTGGGCGACTTCAATGCCTGGATACACTATGCCGCCAAGCGCTACTACGCCATGATGGGTGATGGGCAGCGCGGTGCCGGCAGCAGTGGCGTCATCACCAAGCGCGGCTACGTGATGGCCCACTTCGCCAAGTATATCACTGGCATGACGCGCATTGACGCATCGTTCAGCGGTGGTTCTCTTGAAGGCTCTGCCTATCTCTCGCAGACGGGCGACACAAGTGTCGTCGTCATAGCCAACACGGGTGACGAGGATGTGGAACTGACTTGCGATCTGCCGTACTATACGACCGGCTATACCGTCGTCTCCACAACGAAGACGAAGAACCTCTCCTCTACGGTCAACACCAGTGATGAAGAGACCTGCCGCCCGGTGGTCACCATTCCTGCCCAGAGTGTCAGCACCGTCTTCACCGTCCGCACACGCGACCGCCAGCCGTCCGACATGAAAGGTGTCGCCACACGCTTCGACCGCATCGACGACATGCAGACCACGAAGAGCAACTTCGGTACCAGCTACAAGCTCTCGGGAAAGACCAAGACCTTCGACTCGTCCAATCCTCTCATCTCGTCACGCACCAATTCAAGTTACGGTTATGTGGCACTGGATGAACGCTACTCTCAGCTGGTGATGCACATCAACAAAGTGACCACCACCAACTCGCTTACGGCTGGAGGCACCACACTGACCTACGTGAACAGCAAGAACCAAGTGGTAAAGCACGACTACGGGCGCATAGACCTGAGCCGTGGCAGTAACTTCGACATGGTGTTCGACCTCTCGCCGGCGACTCTTGCCGACGGGTGCATAGGACTCATTTCGCTGACCTGCGACAATGCTGTTTCCCATCTCACCATTACCTTTGGCGATGTCTATCTGTCCAACGGCAACAACTATGCAGCAAAGCTGACCGGCACCTACGTGGCAGATGACAGCTATGTGCTGGAGTATATCTCAGATGCAGCCTGTACCAGTCTTGACATGTCGGCTTGCACCTCATGTCCCTCGCAGTTCCCATGGCTGCAAGGCACCAACCGTGTGGTATGGCTGCCGGAGACAAGTTTGGTGGGCGGAGCCAATCTCATTCATACCAACCTTTGTCACCGTCTGGAACTCTTTACCGACGGCGGCAACTTCCGTCCAGAACGTGCTTTCACAGCTAATGAAGCCTCGCTGACGACCACCATCGACGGTGCTCGTATGCTGATGCTTCCCTTTGCGGCAAGCATCCCTAAAGGAGTGAAGGTATATACCATTGCCGACGATCTGACCTTACAGGAACAGGACGCTATTACTGCCCATCAGCCCGTGCTCGTCGTGAGCGACGGTGACGGT
>OMQN01000107.1 GCA_900313235.1 uncultured Prevotellaceae bacterium
CGGGGTCCCACCTCTTCCCATTCCGAACAGAGAAGTTAAGCCCGCTTGCGCCGATGGTACTGCAATGCAATGCGGGAGAGTAGGAGGCCGCCACTTTTTCAGAAGAGAAGCCCTGAGCACAGAAATGTTGCTCGGGGCTTTTTCTTATTAGTAATTCTGTCTTTTGTACTCCTGCGGGTAATCAGGTGAATGGGCAAATTCATGGTTTTATCCTGATTAACGATGGTCGATGCAATATTCCCCTCGCGTATGCGTTATAATAAGGTATGCAGTGGACAGACCGTATTAGACAAGTAAAGATCATTCTGGTGGTGGCAGCGGTGATTATTGCCGTTGCGTCGCTCTTGGTATCGCACTTTCTGGTGCGTGACCTCTCGATAGAGGAGCGTCACCGGATGGAGGTGTGGGCACAGGCCCTGCATGCGCTGAACGAAGCTGACGAGACGACGGACGTTTCGCTGGTGCTGAGTGTGATGGAAGGCAACAACACCATCCCCGTCATTGTGGTAAACAGTGAGGGCGATATCGATGACTTCCGTAATATCAAGGACATAGACGACAGCCAAGAGTCAATGGCTAATAGTCAAAAGCTGAAAGACTATGCCCGCCGCATGATTAAGGCCGGCGACACCATACGTATCGGTCAGCAGCTGGTGTGCTACGACGAGTCAATCATGCTGAAGCGCCTGCAAGCATGGCCCTACGTGCAGTTAGGTATCGTGCTGATATTCGTGGTGGTGGCCATCTTTGCCCTGCTGTCGTCGAAGCGCGCCGAGCAGAACAAGGTATGGGTGGGACTGTCGAAAGAGACGGCTCACCAGTTGGGTACCCCCGTGTCGAGCCTGATGGCATGGGTGGAGATGCTAAAGGAGCAGTATCCTCAGGACGACCTCCTGCCTGAGATGGATAAGGACGTGAAGCGCCTACAACTGATAGCCGACCGCTTCTCGAAGATAGGTTCGCTGCCTGAACCCGTTGATGCCTCAATGAACGACGTGCTGGTACATGTCATCGACTATATGGACCGCCGCACCAGTAGTCAGGTGCAGATGATACGCCATCTGCCTGACCATGAGGTTATTGTGAAGATGAACGCCTCGCTCTTTGAGTGGGTTGTGGAGAACCTGTGTAAGAATGCCGTCGACGCCATGGAAGGCAAGGGCACCATTACGCTGACGCTCTTTGACGAGCCCCACCAGGTGGTCATCGAAGTTCAGGATACCGGTAAGGGTATCAAGAAGAAAGACCTGAACAGCGTGTTCACTCCAGGCTTTACCACGAAGAAGCGAGGGTGGGGACTGGGCCTGTCGCTTGCCAAGCGCATTGTCGAGGAGTACCACAAAGGCCGCATCTTTGTGAAGCAGTCGGAGCCAGGCAAGGGAACTACGTTCCGTATTGAAATGAAAAAATGAGTAAAAGATTTGGCTATGTCGCTAAATCTTTGTACCTTTGCAGCCGAATTTGCGAGAATGGGCTGCATTCGGCATAGTTCAAGCAAAACTTGGCTCTGCTCTCATTTGCACCATCCTTGCACCCGTAAAGTGTAATTATGTGTAATCTGGAGCTATTAAAGATTGATTTAAAAGGGTTTAAGGAAGACCAGCAGGTCTTTGAATACAACCTTGGCGATGAGTTCTTTGGAGCTTTGGACGGCTCACAATTGGAACATGGAGCGTTGCACGTGTCGGTGTCTATACGCAAGATGACCGGCTTTTTCGAACTCCAGTTTCATACCGAGGGTGTCGTGACTGTCAGCTGCGACCGTTGTCTTGACGACATGGAGCAGCCAATTGTAGCCGACAACCAGTTGGTAGTAAAGTTGGGCGACACTTACAGCGATGACGATGACACTGTGACTATTGACGAGAACGAAGGAATACTCGACTTGTCGTGGTTCATCTATGAGTTTACGATGCTGGCCATACCCATCAAGCACGTTCATGCACCTGGAAAATGCAATAGTGCGATGACGCAGAAGCTCTCAGAGCTGAGCGGCGCTGTCCGAAGCAGCGAAGAGGAGGCAGAAGCAACGATAGACCCTCGCTGGGAAGCACTGAAAAAGTTAAACATTAAAGATTAAACATTAAAAGGTAATAAAATTATGGCACATCCTAAAAGAAGACAATCAAACACTCGTACCGCAAAGCGTCGTACCCATGACAAGGCTGTAGCTCCCACATTGGCAGTATGTCCCAACTGTGGTGCTTACCACATCTACCACACTGTATGCCCCACCTGTGGCTACTATCGTGGCAAGATTGCTATTGTAATGGACGAAGCTGCTGAATAATGAGAAAAATCAATGCGATAATCACCGGTATTGGTGGCTACGTGCCTGACTATGTCCTCAACAATGAGGAATTGTCGCGCATGGTAGACACCAATGACGAGTGGATTATGACGCGCGTAGGTATTAAGGAGCGCCGCATCCTCGCTGAGGAAGGTCTCGGTACCAGCTATATGGCCCGTAAGGCCGCCAAGCAGCTGATGCAGAAGACGGGCGCTGATCCCGATACCATTGACGCAGTCATTGTTGCCACTTCGACGGCCGATTATAAGTTCCCCTCCACGGCCAGCATCGTGCTGGGTAAGCTCGGACTGAAGAATGCTTTCGCATTCGACTTCTGGGGTGCTTGCTGTGGTTTCCTCTATGCACTCGATGTAGCTGGCACGATGATTCAGAGTGGTCGTTACAAGAAGATTATCGTGATTGGTGCCGACAAGATGTCGTCGGTAACAGACTATAAGGACCGCGCCACCTGTCCGTTGTTCGGCGACGGTGCTGCAGCAGTGTTGCTGGAAGCTACCGAAGAGGAGAACATCGGCGTGATGGACTCCTACCTCCGTGCAGACGGCAAGGGTCTGCCCTTCCTGCACATGAAGGCTGGCGGTTCGGTTTGTCCTCCCAGTCACTTTACTGTCGACCATCGTCTTCACTACCTCTATCAAGAGGGCCGCACCGTATTCCGCTATGCTGTGACCAATATGAGTGAAGACTGCGCTCTCATCGCTGAGCGTAACGGTCTGAACAAGGACAACATCACATGGGTGGTTCCTCATCAGGCCAATATGCGCATCATCGAGGCTGTTGCCAAGCGTTTGGAACTGCCGATGGAGCAGGTGATGGTAAATATCGAGCATTTTGGTAATACCTCTGCCGCTACTATCCCCTTGGCACTTTGGGAGTACGAACCCAAGCTGAAGAAGGGTGATAACATCATCATGACCGCTTTCGGTGCTGGTTTCGTACATGGCGCAAGCTATCTGAAGTGGGCGTATGACGGCTGCTAGCTGTTGGCCTTTGGCTGTTGGCCATTGGCTAAGCTAAACGCTAAGTGCTAAATGCTAAAAGCTAAGAACATGCATAAAGCAGGATTCGTAAATATCGTTGGCAATCCCAATGTAGGTAAAAGTACGCTCATGAACCAGTTGGTTGGTGAGCGTATTTCGATTGCTACGTTTAAGGCGCAGACCACGCGCCATCGCATCATGGGTATCGTCAATACCGACGATATGCAGATTGTGTTCAGCGACACCCCTGGTGTGCTGAAACCCAACTACAAGTTGCAGGAGTCGATGCTGGCTTTCTCGGAGTCGGCCCTTCAGGATGCTGACGTGCTGCTCTATGTCACTGACGTCGTAGAGACGCCGGAGAAGAACATGGACTTCCTGGAGAAGGTGCAGAAGATGACGATTCCTGTGCTGCTGTTGATTAATAAGATTGACATGACCCCACCCAGCCTCCCCCAAGGGGAGGAACCCCGCAAATCGGGTAAGAACACCCATTCTTCAGAGGGACAGGGGGAGGTCCTGGCAACGATTGTCGAGAAGTGGCACGCACTGCTGCCCAATGCAGAGATACTGCCTATCTCTGCCAAGAATAAGTTTGGCGTCGATATGCTGCTGAAGCGCATTAAGGAACTCCTGCCTGACTCGCCGCCATTTTTCGACAAAGACCAGTTGACGGACAAGCCCGCCCGCTTCTTTGTCAGTGAGATTATCCGTGAGAAGATACTGCTCTACTACGACAAGGAGATACCCTACTCGGTAGAGGTACGCGTAGAGCGCTTTAAGGAGACGGAGAAGAACATACATATCAATGCCATCATCTATGTGGAGCGCGACTCCCAGAAAGGTATCATCATCGGCCATCAGGGCATGGCACTGAAGAAAGTCTCTACCGAGGCTCGCAAGGCGTTGGAGAAGTTCTTCGACAAACCCATCTTCCTGGAGACCTTTGTCAAGGTCGACAAGGACTGGCGTAGCTCAGATAAGGAGCTGAATATTTTTGGATATAATCTGGATTAACTGGGAGAACTGGTAAAGCCGGAAATACTAGCAATAAAAAACTAGAGACAATGGGAAACTTAGTAGCGATAGTAGGACGCCCGAATGTTGGCAAGTCCACCTTGTTTAACAGACTGACCAACAGTCGCCGCGCCATCGTGAGCGACGAGGCCGGTACCACGCGCGACCGCCAGTACGGCAAGTGCGAGTGGAATGGTCGCGAGTTCTCGGTAGTAGACACTGGCGGTTGGGTGGTGAATAGCGACGATGTCTTCGAGGAGGAGATTCGTAAGCAGGTGATTGTGGCCACCGAAGAGGCCGACTTGGTGCTTTTCTTGGTAGATATCAAGAACGGCCTGACTGACCTGGACGAGGATGTAGCCCTCATCCTGCGCCGTTCTAAGTTGCCTGTCGTACTCGTTGCCAACAAGGCAGACGACGGTAAGGACCTGTATGGCCAGTATGAGTTCTATAAACTCGGACTGGGCGACCCGTTCTGTGTCAGCGCGGCTACCGGTTCAGGTACGGGCGACCTGTTGGACTTTGTGCTCAGCAAGCTGAAGGCTGACGAGGTGGATGACCTGGAGGACGGTACTCCTCGTTTCGCTGTCGTCGGACGTCCTAATGCCGGTAAGTCGAGCATCATCAACGCCTTTATCGGCGAGGACCGCAACATTGTAACCGATATTGCCGGCACCACCCGCGACTCCATCTATACCAAGTACGACAAGTTCGGCTTCGACTTCTATCTGGTCGACACCGCCGGAATCCGTCGTAAGAACAAGGTCACCGAAGACCTAGAGTTCTATAGCGTGATGCGCTCTATCCGTGCCATTGAGAACAGTGACGTCTGCATCCTGATGATTGATGCCACTCGAGGCATTGAGGCACAGGACATGAACATCTTCCAGCTCATTCAGAAGAATAATAAGTCACTGGTCGTCGTCGTCAACAAATGGGACCTCGTAGAGGACAAGTCACAGGAGGCCATCAAAACCTTCGAGGCAGCTATTCGCAACCGCATGGCGCCCTTCGTGGACTTCCCCATCATCTTCGCCTCGGCCGTTACCAAGCAGCGCATCTTCAAGGTGCTGGAGACTGCCAAGCAGGTGTATCTGAACCGTACTATCAAGATTGGTACGTCGAAACTCAACGAGATCATGCTGCCTATTATCGAGCAGACCCCGCCACCTTCTATCAAGGGTAAGTATATTAAGATTAAATACGTCTCGCAGGTGCCCGACACACAGATTCCCACCTTTGTGTTCTATGCCAACCTGCCACAGTATATCAAAGAACCCTATCGCCGCTTCCTGGAGAACAAGATGCGCGACAACTGGACACTGACAGGAACCCCCATCAACGTGTTTATCCGCCAGAAATGAAGAAGCTCTTCGCATTTAGCACTTGGCTGTTAGCACTCAGCTGTTGGGTGGGCTGTTCGGGGGGACAGACCCCAGAGCAGCAAGCTGCCGAGGCTGCCCAGAGCTATTACCAACGTTTGCTGGATGGCTATCCCGACGGATTTCTGGCTGCCAAGGCCGCTTATGACCAGATGCCAGAAGACTATCGTGAACAGTTGGTCAAGGCCAACGAACTGTATATGAAGGACATGCAGCAGAAACACGATGGGCTGCGCTCTGTCGCCATATCGCCCAATGTGGGTCGTACGGACACCGCACTCCACGTGGTCTATGCCTTCCTGCTGTTGTCTTACGGCGACGCTACCCAAGAAGAGGTCACCGTGCCTATGGTGCTGGTGGATGGCGAATGGAAGATGAAATAAGGCGGGCTAAAGCCTTAGTGAATAATGAATAGTGAATAACGAAAAAGTTAATTATAATATAAATATGATGACAGCTAACGAGATTCGTGACTCCTTCAAGAAATTCTTCGAGTCTAAGCAACACACCATTGTGCCCTCAGCACCGATGGTTATCAAGGACGACCCCACGCTGATGTTCACCAACGCGGGAATGAACCAGTGGAAAGATATTATATTAGGTACGCCGGTAAGCACAACGACCTGGAGGAAGTAGGTCACGACACCTACCACCACACCATGTTCGAGATGCTGGGTAACTGGTCTTTTGGCGACTACTTCAAGGAAGGTGCCATCGACATGGCATGGGAGTATCTGGTAGATGTTATCGGACTCGACCCCAAAGACCTTTATGTCACTGTCTTCGAGGGCGACCCCTCAGAAGGACTGGCGCGTGACGACGAGGCTGAGCAGTACTGGCTGAAGCACGTGCCTGCTGACCACATTATCAATGGTAACAAGCACGACAACTTCTGGGAGATGGGCGACACAGGTCCCTGTGGTCCCTGCTCAGAAATCCACGTAGACAGCCGTACGCCTGAAGAGAAGGCTAAGAAGCCCGGTCGTGAGTTGGTCAATATGGACGACCCACAGGTGATTGAGATCTGGAACCTCGTATTCATGCAGTTCAACCGCAAGGCAGACGGCTCTTTGGAGAAGCTGGCCATGAACGTTATCGACACCGGTATGGGCTTCGAGCGTCTGGTGCGCATGCTGCAGGGCAAGCACTCTAACTACGACACCGATATCTTCCAGCCCATCATCAAGGCTGAGGAGCAGATCAGTGGTCAGAAGTATGGTGAGAAAGAGGACACCGATGTCGCTATGCGCGTCTGTGCCGACCACTTGCGTGCTGTCTCGTTCTCTATAGCCGACGGTCAGCTGCCCAGCAATGCCAAGGCCGGCTATGTCATCCGTCGTATCCTGCGTCGTGCCGTACGCTATGCCTACACCTTCCTCGGTCAGAAGGATGGCTTCCTCTATAAACTCGTACCCACACTCGTTCACGAGATGGGCGACGCCTTCCCCGAGTTGAAGGCCCAGCAGCAGTTGATTACCAAGGTCATCAAGGAAGAGGAAGACAGTTTCCTGCGCACCCTTGACAAGGGTATTGCCCTGCTCGACAAGGCAATGAATGATATCAAAGCTAACAGAGAACAGCGAACAGCGAACGGCCAACTTGTTTTGGACGGTGTACAGGCTTTCCGCCTCTTCGATACCTACGGTTTCCCCCTCGACCTCACTGAGCTCATCTGCCGTGAGAACGGCTTCACCGTTGACGAGGAGCAGTTTAATGTAGAGATGCAGAAGCAGAAGGAGCGTGCCCGCAATGCCGCTGCTGTAGAGAACAGTGACTGGGTAGAGCTGAAGGCTGGCGAACAGCAGTTTGTTGGCTACGACTATACCGAATACAACTGTCATATTCTGCGCTACCGCAAGGTGACCCAGAAGAAGAACGAGTTCTACG
>OMQN01000049.1 GCA_900313235.1 uncultured Prevotellaceae bacterium
ACATCGTTGGTGGCCTTCAACTGGTCGGGGGTATCCTCATAGAGGAACGATGCCTCCAGCTCCTGCTGCAAGTAGGAGTCGGCAGAGAAGGCGAAGCCCAGTTCACGACGACGGGCAGCATAGAGTTTGATCAGGTCGCGGGCAATATCCTTCAGCTTGCTCTTGGTGCGCTCCTTCATGCGCTCCCACTGACCTGTGCCTAAGTGCGACAGACGGGGCGGCTGACCATTGTCCTGCGCCTTGTATTTCGATACTTTATATAGAGAATGGATGCTGACATAGATGGAGCCCCCACCCTCATATATAATCTTAATCATCTCCTGGTATTGTTGGCTGCTGGCTGTTGACTGTTGGCCGTTAGCAATAGGCATGCGCACCAGTCCGCCAAACTTACCGATACCGTGGTCGACATGTACCACGTAGTCGCCGACCTCAAACTGCTGAATCTCTTTGAGCGTCAGCGCCACCTTACCCGAGCGTGCCTTGTCGGACGTCAGACTGTACTTATGGTAGCGGTCGAATATCTGGTGGTCAGTGAATACGCAGAGTCGCAGGTCGTTGTCGGCAAAACCCTCGTGGAGCGTCTTTTCAACGGAATCGAAGAGGACATTTCCTTTTTCTGCAAAGATGTCGCGCAGGCGCTCCAACTGCTTCTTGCTGTCAGCCAGGATGCAGAGTTGGTAGCCATCAGCGAGATACTGTTCCAGCGACTGCTGCAGAAGGTCGAAGTTCTTGTGGAACTGGGGCTGTGGAGAGACGTGGAACTCAATGGTGGCATCGGGCAATCCAGACGGACGGTGTCCCATCTCGATGCGGCGGAACTCAAGGGCCTCGCTGGTAAACTGCTGACCACGGATGAGCTGAGACTCCTTGCGCATCTGTTGCATAATCTCGTGCTGTTCCAGTTCCGTGGCTCCCTCCAACCGTTCTGTCAATGCCTGTTCGGAGAAACCCTCCTGGTAGATACGGTCAATGGCGTCGCGGACATACAGGAAGTCCTTGACAACCAGCAACGTCTCTTTGGGCAGGAACGACAGGAACGGCATCTTCTCCTCTACCGCCACCAGTTCAGGGACGATAGTGACCTGCTGACACTTGTCTTTCGACAGCTGCGTTTCTACCTCGAAGGTGCGAATGGAGTCGATGTCGTCGCCAAAGAGGTCTATGCGAAACGGCAATTCGCTGCTATAGCTATAGATATCGAGGATGCTGCCGCGCAGGGCAAACTGGCCAGGCTCGTAGACGTAGTCCACCTCCTGGAATCCCAGCGTGCGCAACTGCTGAGTGGTCTGGTCGGCATCGATGACATCGCCCACGCTGAGCACCACCGAGCGGTCGTCCAACTGCTTCTTCGACACCACGAGTTCAGCTACAGCCTCTGGGTAGGTGACGATAAGGCTGTTAGCTGTCGGCTGTTCTCTCTTTGAGAGTGTGGCGTTGCAAGGGCTATTAGCTGAGAGTTTTGCCAGCACCTCGGTGCGCAAAATCTCGTTGGCGCTGTCGCGTTGGGCATACTTGATGGCACGCCGATAGCTGGAAGGGAAGAACAGCACCTGTTCCTTGCCCAACATCTGTGTCAGGTCATGATAGAAATAGCCTGCCTCGTCGGCATCTTGAAGGATAAAGACTGTAGCCGAAGGTTTCCCTTTCGACGTCAGGCTCGCAAACAGCATCGGTGCCGACGAGCACATCAGTCCTTCGAGAAAAATGGTCTTCACCGACTTTTTCCCTAACATATTCGCCAGTGCGCCCACCTGCGGCAGCAAGGCGTATTTCTTCAGTAATTCTTCAATGTTCATACCAATTTCGTGCAAAATTACAAAATAATTGTGAATTATGCATTATGAATTATGAATTAATTAGTACCTTTGCAACGTTATTAAACAGAAACCATAAGGATATCATGCATCAGAGCGACAGCATTGTCATCATTCCTACCTATAATGAGAAGGAAAACATCGAGAAGATTATCCGTGCCGTATTTGGCTTGGAGAAGTGTTTCCATATTCTAATCATTGACGACGGCTCACCCGACGGTACAGCAGCTATCGTCAAGGGGCTGATGGCACAAGAGGAGTTTAGCGACCGCCTGTTCATTATAGAGCGCAGTGGCAAGCTGGGCTTGGGCACAGCCTACATCGCTGGTTTCAAGTGGGCACTGGAGCGCGACTACGAATACATCTTCGAGATGGATGCCGACTTCAGCCACGACCCCAACGACCTGCCCCGCCTCTACAACGCCTGTGCACCCAAGACCGACGAGAATCCCGAAGGAGGCTACGACGTGGCTATCGGTTCTCGCTACGTCAGCGGTGTCAACGTCGTCAACTGGCCCATTGGCCGTGTGCTGATGTCCTACTTCGCTTCGAAGTATGTACGCATCGTCACAGGTTTCCAGGTACACGACACCACAGCGGGCTTTAAGTGCTACCGCAGACGGGTACTGAAGACCATCGAACTGGACAAGATTCGCTTCAAGGGCTATGGTTTCCAGATAGAGATGAAGTTCACTGCCTACAAGATTGGCTTTAAGATTAAGGAGGTCCCCGTCATCTTCGTCAACCGTCGTGAGGGCACCAGCAAGATGTCGGGTGGCATCTTTGGCGAAGCGTTCTTTGGCGTCATGCGTCTGCGTTGGGACGGTTGGACCAGAAAGTATCCGAAGATTATCGACTAAACAAAATAGAAATTAATGGAAGAGCACTTACTCTTCCATTAATTTTCTGTAACGGGCACGCTTGGGTTCGTCGAGTCCTAAGCGCAGCGCCTTATTGGCTTCATACTCACTGTAGTTGCCCTCGAAGTAGAACACGTTGCCCTCGCCTTCAAAAGCCAGAATGTGTGTACAGATACGGTCCAGGAACCAACGGTCGTGACTGATGACGACAGCACAGCCGGCAAAGGCCTCAAGACCTTCTTCCAGGGCTCGCAGCGTGTTGACGTCAATGTCGTTGGTGGGCTCGTCGAGCAACAGCACGTTACCTTCCTGCTTGAGGGCAATAGCCAGATGCAGGCGGTTGCGCTCACCACCAGAGAGCACGCCACACTTCTTCTCCTGATCGGCACCGCTGAAGTTGAATCTGGAGAGGTAGGCACGTACATTAACATCTTTGCCACCCATGCGGATGGTTTCGTTGCCACCACTCACCACCTCATAGACAGACTTGTCGGGCAGGATGTCCTTGTGTTGCTGGTCCACATAACTCAACTTTACGGTTTCACCCACACTGAACGTGCCCGCATCGGGTTTGTCGAGGCCCATAATGAGGCGGAACAGGGTGGTCTTTCCTGCACCATTAGGTCCGATAACACCTACGATACCATTGGGGGGCAGGTTGAAGTTCAGGTCGGTGAACAGCGTCTTCTCAGGGAACGACTTGGCGACATGCTCAGCCTCAATGACTTTATTACCCAGACGGGGTCCGTTAGGAATAAAGATTTCCAGCTTCTCCTCCTTCTGCTTCTGTTCCTCGTTGAGCATGGTCTCGTAAGAGTTCAGACGGGCCTTACCCTTGGCATGGCGGGCCTTGGGAGCCATGCGCACCCACTCCAACTCGCGCTCCAGCGTCTTGCGGCGCTTCGAGGCCTGTTTCTCCTCCTGAGCCAGTCGTTGCGACTTCTGTTCCAGCCACGATGAGTAGTTGCCCTTCCAGGGAATACCCTCGCCACGGTCCAGTTCGAGAATCCACTCTGCCACATCGTCGAGGAAGTAGCGGTCGTGGGTGACGGCAATCACCGTACCCTCATACTGCTGCAGGTGTTGTTCCAGCCAGTCGATAGATTCTGCGTCGAGGTGGTTGGTAGGCTCGTCGAGCAACAGCACATCGGGCTTCTGCAACAGCAGGCGGCACAGTGCCACACGACGGCGCTCACCACCCGAGAGCGTCTTCACCGACCAGTCGCCAGGAGGACAGTTCAGGGCAGCCATCGCACGATCCAGCTTGGAGTCCATATTCCATGCATCGGTAGCGTCAATGATGTCCTGCAGCTCTGCCTGGCGCTGCATCAGCTGGTCCATCTTGTCGGGGTCTTCATAGTATTCGGGGAGACCGAATTTCACGTTGATGTCATCATACTCTTTCAGGGCGTCGTAGACATGCTGCACGCCTTCCATCACATTCTCCTTGACCGTCTTCTCTTCGTTAAGTGGCGGATCCTGAGGCAGATAGCCCACCGAATAACCAGGGCTCCACACCACGTTGCCCTGATACTGCTGGTCCAGTCCGGCGATGATCTTCATCAGCGTTGACTTACCTGCACCATTCAGACCAATGATGCCTATCTTCGCTCCATAGAAGAAGCTAAGATAGATATTCTTAAGCACTTGTTTCTGGTTCTGCTGGATGGTCTTGCTCACGCCCACCATCGAGAAAATCACTTTTTTGTCATCTACTGTTGCCATAATATAAATATTTTGGTCACAAAGATACGAAAAATAGTGTGCATAGCCAAATTATTCTGAGAAAATTTTAATATTTTCTTGTCAAACCTGCACAATATATAATAACTTATTATAAATAAGAATATTACACTGCGTAAGTACAAATATATACCACAGCTTAACCTGCACAAACCACTGATTTTTGATATGATATTAGGTAAATTTTATTGTAATATGCTGATAATTAAGCTGTTTGTAATTCTGTTTGTAATTCCAAACACTTTGTTTGCGCCCTAAAACAGTTTGTTTGGCTCCTAAAACACTTTGTTTGCAAACTGAAACTACGATGCAAACACTTTTCCAGATTGTGGCTGTTAAGGACGATTTTGTCAGAAAAGTGGAAATTCCGTGCAGGTTCGGCTGTGGAATAAAATTAAACATGCACGTCTCTCAGCCCTTTGTTTATCGGTGTTTCAGAGGGTCTGTGCAGGTTTGTCTGACTTTTTGTGTTTTTTTCTCAGAATTTTATTCTTTGTCCGCATGAAGTGCACCCCAAAAGTTAGACACGAAACTAATAGGGTGCACTTCATGCGGATATAATGTTAACGATTATTTCCAACGCGTGATGATATAGTCAGGCGACCGATGGCGACCCTTCCACTCCAGGTCGCGTGGACTGCGCTTGGGACTGCCACTGGCGTACGAGCTGCCCTTGATGGTGAAATACTTCGTGTAGATAAGCCAGTCATCATAATAGTATTCCCATTTGTACTGTCCTGCAGGCCAATGGCCTGGATCGTCATTGCCCCAACCGCTGCCATAAACCGTCATATTGTCAGAAGTAGTGTTAAACGTGATTGTATAAGTTGTCGTGTAGGTATAGTAGTCATTACCCGGATTATACCAATATCTCTTCATCTCATAGGTTCCCGTTTGATTCACTTTGACATGCATCACGTCAGCAAGGTACTGCGTCTCTGATGCTTTGATATTGTTGTCGGTACTTATGATGTTCCCGTCAGAATCGATATTATATACAGATACGCTGAGGATTTCGAAAGGATTAGAACTTGTGCCACCACCAGTACCACCGCCAGTACCGCCACCAGTACCACCACCAGTACCACCACCAGTACCACCGCCGGAACCACCGGACACCAGACGATTGTAGCCATAGCAGCTTGAATAGTACTGCACCTCATCCACCGTGAAAGAGCTGTACGAATAATAGAATTTCTTCAGATAATAGTTTTTAAATATATCGCCCGTCTGTCTGTTCTCGCTGCTGTTGATGAAATATTTCTGGTTGGGGATGTATATCTGTCCTGTACCGCCATTCTTTGCCTTGACCACTACACCTCTGATATCTCCACTTGAGGTCTTGATAACTTCGTGTGAACAGGAGTTCAGTTCGTAGACCTCCGAGGAAGAGGGTACGCGACCGTCGCCAAGGGTTCTTGAGTTGCCATCTATTTGTGTTCCCCTGCCCGCCGGCGAAGATGCCCCGTAGTTACATGCCGCCCACTTACAGCTCAGTCCCAGGTCGACATAGCCCGTCTTGGGACTGATATCCCTGGTAGTGAGGCTTTTCACCTCGCTGGTCGCCAATTGTCCGTTCGCATACAGGAACGTGCAGTAGTAGACTTCAGTGCCCATGTCAAGGTTGTCGAACATGAAGAGGTTGTCGGTGGTATAGGGAACGGCCTGGAAATAGACACCGTCATAGTCGCCCTGACGCTTCCAATAGGAGGAATTGACAATTTCCGTTTGTTTGAAGCGGTCGTACAGTCCCGAAGTAAGTTTCGATTTCGTCGTAGAATAGGCGACGCCATAGGCATAGGAGTCGCCCAGGTCGTCAGCGCTTACCGACTTGCCATCCTGCGTGGTAATACTGCCATAGCCCCCTACCTCTATGAAGTCGAAGCCTTTTTTCTTCTCCGCGAAGACAGGCAGCTTGTAGTCAGCCGTCGCCTTGGTCGTGACACTCTTGACGTCGCCACAGACCACCTCGTCACCAATAATCAGGATGGTAGCATAATAGACCGTGGTACCATTGGAAAGCTCGTTGACCCTCAGATAGTCATAATAGGCAGGAGGGGTGTAACGGTAGAAGTTGACACCATCATAGGAAGCCTTGTCAGACCATTCGTACTCAAAGGGCGCCCTCTTGTACTTGTCGTTCAGTCCTTCCGAGATTTTGTCCTGCCCGACGCTGTAGGCAATGCCCATGTAATATGTCTCGTCAGCCAGCAACGACTCGTCGACGGAGCCATACTGGAGCCACACCTCGTCGAAAGACACCGAGGATACACCACCCGTCGTGATATCCCCGCTATAGCTGACACTCCGTGTCGTAAAACTTCCCACCTGCGATCCCGTCTGACGGACAACACTATAACCATCACCAGCCTCAATGACCGTGCGGTAATAGTATTTCGTATTGGGTTTCAAGTTCCTAATGGTGATGTGTAGCGTCCTACCGTCGGAGACTTTATAGCTAGCCCGCTTAGTGAGGGAACTCTCGCTCAAGCCATATTCCACACCTACGAAACCGTATTGTGCAATATCCAAAAGAACATCGGGTGTGAAGTGGTTGGCATATCCCAACACCTTGGCACACGTCATGCCCGTACCCTCAACTCCACCCGTTACGGCCGGATCCGTAAAGTTGTCCTTGCCCATAGTGAGACTACTACCACTCTGGCGGTCATTGCTATCGTCTCCGCTACTACAAGCACTGAATGATAGCACTAAGACTGCCATCAGCATGAAACAGAAAAACTTCTTCATAGTCGTATCGTTTTATTTATTATTATTTCATTTCTCTTACCAACATGCCGGGGTAGAAGTCGCCACCGCTCACCTTTTCGAAGGTCGTAAAACCCAGTGTCGCATTTTCTGCACGTTCTTCCACTGCCATGAAGCGGTTGTCCCATATCATACCTTTTACGGGGCGGATAACACCAACCCTTTTGTATTCCACATGGCCCTTATCATCCATGACGGCCTCAAGGACCTCGTAACGGCTCTTCTCTGTAACCCCCTCCTTCAGGCCTATCTCACAGCGGATAGGGTCAATGCTATTCAGAGGTGTCTTGACCTTGAAGACCTCGAAGTTCTTCTGTAGGTTCGCCACGT
The DNA here is from genome assembly GCA_900313235.1 of uncultured Prevotellaceae bacterium. Classification (GTDB taxonomy): domain Bacteria; phylum Bacteroidota; class Bacteroidia; order Bacteroidales; family Bacteroidaceae; genus Prevotella. The sequence continues at coordinate 7,520 of OMQN01000049.1, forward strand.
TCTCATCGAGTGCCCGTTGGCATGCCTTCAGCACCATGACTTGAGGCTCGCTCTCGTTGATGCCGAGGAAGGAGATGTCCTTGCCACTACTTTCTTGCATGCCCAGAAAAATCAATGAGAAATCACCTCTCATGTTTTCAAAGTTCTCTTTCTTAGTATCATCGGGCTGCTCGGTATACACATTGCCATAAAATTGCGAAGATATTTCTTCATCCCACACCAGACGATACAGATAGGTCTTGATTTTCACATTAAAACCCTTATAGCTAGAAATCAAGTCACCCAAGTCTTTCTGGTCCATCGTATTTTTTCCGTGGAGAGCATTACCAGTTTTAATGGCAGCGCTGACCACACCTCCAAGGACAGATGAGCCACTCGCCCTGTCAATATACCGTATGTCGTTAATCAATACAAACGTGCTACCAATGAGTTCTTCACCGGCATCCTGCAAGACAGCATCCTTACGTACAGACATTGCCGCCAGTCGTTTGTCTGCCTCCGAAGCATTGTTATAGCCCCGTTCCTTGACAAGTTCCATGTCGCAGACTCCTGTCGCCCGCTTGCGATGGAACCATTTGGCAACCAGTCGGCTGGCTATCTGCTGGTTCAACAGGAAATGGTCGTACTCATTCATCTCCGCCTTGTCAGACGAGGCTTTCACCTTGAAGCCTGTATGCTTATCCAGGTCTTTTATTTTCAGTTTTTTCTCTGAGGTATAGAATATCTTCTTGCCCAGTCCGTGGTCGTTATACTTATCCGGTACGGGCATCTTGCTGAATGCAGTTTCAATATCGTTCTCGAACAACAGGTCGCGATGGCTGACCATGATAGAGTAGATAGAGCCACGGCGATAGATGAACAAGGAATCTCCCGTCTGCGCATGACAGACCGGAGACACCATCAGAATGATCAATACAAAGAACTGCCTCATAGAACGATAGATATTAATACTCCCAGTCCTCGTTCAGGTTGTCGTAAATCTTAATCTCGTCAGGCTTCTTCTCTACCCACTTGTTGTTTTTCTTCAGATACTTCTGCTCTTCCTCGATAATCTTCAGCATAGCCTTAGGATTCCGATCTGCATCAACCAACTTGATATCTTTAGGCACAGAGACCTCTTCATCGTCCACCTTTCGGGCCTTGATATCCTTCACGACCGTAGCAATATAAATCTGGACATCGAAATTTAGCATCTCGTTCGTTGTCTGTGACACAGTATTGTTGATGAACTTTAGGGGCATACCCTTCACGCCGGGAACTATCTCCTTGTCAGCCTCAGGAAGCGAAGGGTCCTGACAGATGGCGAACTCATTGTGGAGATTAGTCGTAGAGACCGTTCCTGCGGTATCTTGCTTCATCTCATACTTCACCTTATAGACATCGCACTTGCGACCCAAGATGACCATTGTTTCGCCAGTCTTCTCTACCTCACCCTTGCGCATCAGTTCCAGCTGCTGCTGGGCTGCACTCTGGTCATTGACAGTATAATAGCCCTTCTTGATATCTGGATAGTAAGTGATAACTGTCATCTTGTCACCATTCTTCTCAGTAATCATATAACTATTATTATAGGGCATATACGTCTTCGTCTTATTGCCTTTGACAATACTCGTCGACTCATAGGTTCCCGTATACAGGCCGTTGTTCTCCACTTTCTTCATGACACTCTTCAGAATCATCTTGGCCAAAATGTTCTTGGTCTTTACGGCAGACGTCATCTTCTGCATAGAGGTAACAGTAGAGGTTGACTCACCTTCGAATGTTGACTCCGTTTGGGCCACAGCGTTTCCAAAGCCGATAATCATCGACGACAGGACAAATAATACTAGTCTTTTCATAATCTGTAGTTTTTAGTTAATATATATTAGGTTACTCTCCTTGCTCTACAAACACCAGGTTAGGGGTCTGTTCTTCCTTCTGGTTTTCTGCAAAGGCGATGGCCACCTCGCGAGCAGCGTCCAGACGGCGCTGGTCCATGTCTAATGTGTCGTTGTACTTCTTCATCTCCAGCTCGCGTGCCCATTCGTTTTCCTCACCGACCTTTTGCTTGATTTCCGACAGCAGTTCAGTGGCAGCAGGGATGGACGATGACTCAGGGTCTATTTCCGTCAACAACATCGCAGCACGCTGTGCACTCTCCATATCCTGACCGGCAGCCCATATGGCCTTAGCCTTCTGAAGTATTCGTTGTCCCTCCTGATTGACGCGTTTCTGCCAGATGTCAACTATCAGTTGCTGGGCTTCATCGTAGCCGTTGCAGCACGATGGAATAATGCACAATTGACTAAGCGCCTCGTCGTATTGTCTAGTCTGTTCCAAAGCTCTCGCCTTTGTCAGCATACGCTCAGCATTATTGTTATAATAGTCAATCATTTTCCTCTGCGCACGCGTCATAAAACTGATGATATCCTTGTTCTTTGGTGCCAGTCGCTTAACAGCATCTGAGAATGCCTGATACTCGCTGTTCCCCACCCCGTCAAGTTGGGTGGTATAGGCTTCAAAAACCACGCCATCTGCCGTATTCAACACCTGCATAGACAACTGTAGCTGATAGACTGTTTTTCTAGGAGGTCCAGGAGTCACCGACTTGTTCAGCACCTCATAGTCAGGAACCAAGGCAAAAGAATGGAATCCCACCGTGCCAGTAGCGCCACTTGTTGCGGAGAGCAACTGTCGCAGCTTGTTGGCAACGACTCGCTGCTGAGCAATGGGAAGCGGTTGGGCAATAGCACTCTTCAGAGCCACCGCTATGGGCATTACACAGTCCTGAGCCTGAACAGCAACAGCCATCATGCAACTGACAACCAACAATAGCAACTTCTTCGTCTTCTTCATCTTTTTGTCCTCCTTACTTTTCTCCAACAATCAACAAGCAGCGACCAAGTCCACGATTCACTACCTTGCAGTTAATGCGATAAGGAGCTTTCCGCAGGTAATTGCGCAACTGACGGGCAAAGCCATCAGCATCAAGTGGGGTGCCTTTATTATAAAGAGGTATTCGCACCTGTTCGAACAACAGATAGTTCTCTGTCGATTCACTCTTGCTAAAACGCTTTTCCACCGTATTGTCAACCATCCACTGTGTAATAACCTCACCCAGTTCCTTATCGTTGAATTCTGTTTCAAAGTCCAAATCCTGCCCATTGTCAGGTATCTGCAACTCAATAATCGTTTCGCGCCCCTTAGCTAGAATATCGTCAAAGTGCTGACGCAACTGCGCCGTGAAGTTGTCCATGTGGTTCATAACCGCTTCTTCTATAAGTATAGGAAGTTCGGCAGAAAACGAAGGTGCGCCAGTTCCTTCGGCACCAGCCACCTGTTTATTACTATAGGCGTCAAGCCCCCGCAGATTATAGGTTACAGAGCGTTTGGGACCGGTCTGATTAATACCCCAGTCAACCTCTAAAATAATATCGGCCTTAGCAGTACGGCGCAACCGGTCTAAAGGACTCTCTGCCAGACCTGCTCCAGACTCTTTGGTGCGCAAGACGCTATTCTCCTGGTCTATGCGCTGAATGGAACGAATAGCCTGTGACAAGTCCTGCAAGGGGAAGCCGCGATCGGCCATCAAAACATTTATTTTGGAGATGACAGCCATTAGCTCACGACTACTCTGCAATGCTTTCTTGTAGTCTGGAATCACTTCCACTTGTCCGAACACTTCTACCGTGTCCACAAAATGATGCTCAACACACCACACATCACTAGGGACTACCATCAGTTTAGGTAGTTTAGCCTGTGAAAACATGTCTACAGACAAGAACAAGGCTAATAAGGGAAAAAGTATTCTTCTCATCGTTTAACTTATCTTTTTGTCCTCGTCAAAACCCACTACTCAACGACTTCAGTTTACCTGCGGCTTCCAAATCCTTACGTAACAAGTCCTTGGCCACACTCACAATTCCTGTCACAATATAGGTTTTCTTGCCCTGCCGTGCAGTCTGCATGGAGCCTTCGACAAACGTGGCATAATTCTCACTCATGCCATCGGGAGCAAAGAAAGACGCAAAGTACTTCTTGTTCTTACTCTCTGTCTGACTATCAGCCATGGGACGCTGTGAAGTACACCCCTGACCAGGACCATAACCACGGAATAGCACACCATGCACAGCACAACGTTTGAGAAGCGCCTCACTGATATCACCCTTCTTCTCTACAGTGGCTTTCACCTTGACAATATAATATCCCTGCGTACCAGAGCCTGCACAGCTAATCTCATACTTCAAAGGAACGTCTTTCTTGGCACAAAGCGTATTGGTTGATAAGAATGTCATTCCCAACACAAATAGTAAATAATATAAAGGCTTCATATTTTCTTGTTTTAAGTGATAATAGTAATTAGTTATTTCTGCAAATATAACCTTTTTCAGCTCACATTCCAAATTATCGTATTGATTTTTCAAGCGTTCAAAGGCGGGTAAACAGAGAGAAAAGTCGTCTTAAACGGCAAAATATACTTTTTAACCAACCGTAGGTCATTTTGTAGAAAAAGTATCTCCATTCACAAAACAAATAGACCGTATTTTTGTCACTTTCTTTAAAAAGAGTTACCTTTGCAAAAGAAAACAACATCATGATTATTCTTTCTAAAGAAAAGTATAATACTATGAAAATACTCCTCGCCTTGATGAGTAGCATTTTGCTTTTCTCATGTGGCAAGATCCATCAATCTGCTGCTATACCTATGCAGCAGACGATGGATTCTCTGAAAATGTGGTACACACAGATGGAAGGCGACTCGATGGAGGCAAAAAGCAGGCGGATAGAGGATTATCTGGACCAGCATCAGAATGATAAGAGTGAAGCATTGCGCAGACTGCGGGCAGAATGGCTGAAAGCACAGGGAGTATACTACACAGCACTCAAAGGACAACCTGACAGTGGCTTAATCTACACAGAGCAGGCATTGGAAGAGATGCAAGAGTTACAAGGTGTCGATGAGTTACGTGTACTCGCATTGGCTAACAGAGCAGATTTCTATCGCCAGTTAGGGCAACTTGACAAGAGTGCTGACGGCTATTTGCAAGCTCTTCAAACTGCGGACTCAGCAGGAATAGGTGACTCACTGAAGATACCACTCATGCTTGGTATCAGCACGGCCTACACTTTCATGGGTGATCATCTCAACAGCCATCGATGGTGGGAACGCCTTGGCTCGTTGCTACCTATCATGAAACGGAACGACCAGTTTATTTACTATAACAATCTGGGCAACGACCACTATTTCCAGTCCAACTATCAGGAGGCACGCGACTGTTTCCTAAAAGCTGCTGAACTAGTCAAGGGCGATGAAGCCAAACTGTGGGACTACTATACTGCGTTGGGCAATCTGGGTGAGATATACACCTGCCTGCATAAAGCAGACTCAGCCCAAAGGATGGTTCAGCAGGCTGACTCTTTCTTCCGCAAAGTCAACTTTCCTCCTCTTAGCTATTATTTGGCCACGACACGCATCAATCTAAAGATGATAGAGGGTGATATTCAAGGGGCACAAGCCATTGCCGCGACAAGTCCTAAAGACGAAGTCAGCATTCCTGCAGCAAAAGTACTCAGACTAAAGGCACTGGAGCAATTGATGAAGAAGACTGGACGTTGGCAAGAGGCCATGAGTATCCACGAAGAGTTCCATCAGCTAAACGACTCCATACAAACAGCACAAACGGCCATCAGAATGAGTACCCAGCTGTTGCAGTACCAACACGACAAGCAACTGATGGTGCAGCAGCAGGAGATTGACCGTCAACAGATGAGAGCGCAACAGGCATGGGCGTTGTTTGCCGTAGCTGTTCTGATCGTCGTCGTGCTGATCGTGCTCTATCAATTACGTCGTCGTAAGCACCGTCTGCAGGAGATGACTACGCAACAGCAGATTATTGCCCTCCGCATGGAGAACACCCGCAATCGCATCACTCCTCATTTCATTTATAATGCGCTCAGCCATGAGATGCTCGAACAGATGGAAGGCAGGGCGGTTGACCTGAATGCCCTTACACAACTGCTGAGACGCGGTGTCGACCAGGCTGATATGCTAGAAACATCCCTCAGTGAAGAGTTGCACTTCGTAGATTATTATGTAGAGATAGAAAGCAGACAAATGGGTGACCATTTAGACTACAAGAAAGTCATCCATAAGGACGTCAATTCTGACAAAGTCTGCTTACCAGCAATGACCATCCAGATATTTGTGGAAAATGCCATCAAACACGGTCTGCAGCGTCAAGGTGGAGAGCTTACCATCCGTGCCAGTCGCCAAGATGAGTGTACGCTGATAGAAGTCATCGACAATGGACAAGGACTCAAACAACCCATCCCTATGGCACACACTGGCATGAGAGTAGTACGCCAAACCATCCAAATGCTCAATGAACACAATCGCCAACAAATCACATTTGGCATTGGCAACTGGCAGCCGTCTGGTTGCAGGGCATGGCTTCTCATTCCAGACGAATACGACTATCATATCTTCAAGAACAACTAGTAAAAATTATCTAACACCAATATGAATAAACAAAAAATGACCAAGGCTTTCATCTTAGATGACAACAAAGATGCTGTAGAACTGTTACGACGTCTATTGGAAAATAACTATTCAGTAGACGTTGTAGGCACAGCCGCTGACGCTGAAGCAGCGACAGAACTCATCATCAAGACGGAGCCAGACATTATCTTCCTTGACATTGAACTACCCACTATGTCTGGGCTGGAGTTCTGTTCACTCATACGCCAAGACCTTAAACCAGAAACGAAGGTTGTCTTCTATACAGGGCACGACAAATACATGTTGGAGGCCATTCGTCGCCAAGCGTTTGATTACCTGCTGAAACCACCCACGGAGCAGGATCTTAGCCAGATTATGACACGTTATTATGAGAACAAACTGGCAGGAATACCATCTGTAGAACACACCACAGGACAGCTTCCCATCATCCTTGTCATCAACTCCATGAACGAGCACACGACACTGCGCATCGGTGATATTGCTTACTTTCGTTATAATCAAGAGCGTAAGATTTGGGAAACAGTCTGCATGAATGGTGACATTTATCTTTTAAGACATCGAACTACTGCAGATGTTATCATCAACTACTCAGCAGACTTCATACAGATACACAAGCGTTACATTGTGAACATCAATCAGATTAAGATGATACAAGAGTCTGTCTGCATCCTGATGGAACCCATGGAGAAGGTCAGCGAACTGCGCATCAGCAAGAACTATCGCGCCCAACTGATGTCAGCATTCTATTCGTTATAGACTCATCATCAATAGATTTTCTCTGCTATCACACCCTCTTTCGATTCCGCGAGTGGACAGCCATTCAGGACGATACACGGATTGGTCAGCATCTTCTCTTCAGTCAATCCGTTCAGTTCGGCAATGGCAAACTTGGGCGTGTAGTTCAGTCGACAGACATAGACGGTCACATCGACCAACTTGCTGATTTGCAGCGTGTCAGTGACCAGCCCCACTGGTGCCGTATGTAGTGTACTGAATAAGTTGACAAAATTTGAGTTCAACTTATGAGTAGAAATGTAAAGAAAAGTAGAGAGGAGAGCCTTGAAATTCTCCGTGAGTAT